>DUUN01000118.1 GCA_012841535.1 Gallicola sp.
AATCTAAACAAGCTATTGTTTTAACGAGGGAAAATGCAACGACAGATAAGGTTAAGACAGGCTTAAAGTCTTTAGGAATTACTAGTGTAGAAATAGTTGGTGGGCCTAAGACTGTATCGGACAAGGCAGTTACTGATGCTGGTTTAACTGTTGGAGATAGAATTTCTGGCTCTAACCGTTATGAAACTTCTCTTGAAATTGCGAAAAAATTAGAAAATGTTAATTCTATAATTATTGCAAATGGTTATAAATCTGCAGATGCTTTAGCTTCAGCACCTTTAGCTAAGACTAAAAATGCAGCAATCCTATTGTCAACAGAAAATAGTATTACCGATTCTCAAACAGAATTTATTAAGAGTAAAAAACCAATAGGAACTATTTATATAGCCGGTGGTAATAGCTCTGTATTTGAAATATTAGAGACAAGCTTAGAGGAATTAATTAAATAATTTTAAAATACCGCTTCTTAGGAAGTGGTATTTTTTTATTGCAAAAAACAAGGAATAGTTACAAAATATTAAGAATAAGGGCTTATTCTTAATAAAAATAGGCAGAATAGGTGGTCATTCTTAATTTTATGAGAAGAATGACCACCTATTCTGCTTTTTTAATTTATTAACTAAGGCTATACAATTAATTTACCTAGGAATTTACTGCAGCTGCAAGAAAGGCGTAGTATTGGTAAATTTAGTTGAAAAAATTGTTAAGGAGAAGGATATTTCCAAGGCCCATATTGTTGTTGAAAGTTATAAACCCTTGTTAATTTCTGGAATAAAAAAATACTATAATAAAGCTAATTTATTTGAAGACCTGTTACAAGAGGGGGTTTTGGAAATTTGTCAGGCGATTTTAGATTTTGATGAAAGTAAAAATATTCCATTTTCAGGCTATTTAAAGTCTAGAATATACTATTTTTATTTAGGTAAAAACAATGTTAGGGATGACTTTGTTTCTTTAGATGAAGAAGTAGAAGGTGGAGAAAATATTTCTTTACTTGATTTAATTACAGACAAGACAAATATAGAGGAAGACTACAACATTAGGGAAAGAAACAAAATCCTATACAGTGGCCTAATGGAGCTTACTGAAAATCAAAGAAATATTATTGTTGATTTTTATTTTAATAAGATGAGTTTAAAGGAAATAGCCAGTAAATATGGTAAATCCTACAGGACTATTGTAAATACTAAAACTAATGGATTAAGGAGTTTAAAGAAATTTTTACTTAATAATGGTAACTTTTAAGCTTTAAACGAATATATAAATAGGAGGTGAGAAAATGAAGACTGTAGAAAAAGTTAAATTAAAAATCGCTTTTACTATTAATGATGGAGAGAAAAATGTAAACAAGTCAAAAACCTATTCTTCAATAGACAGTGAAGCAAATGATGAAAACTTAAAAAAAGCAGGAGATGCTGTATTAACTTTAATTGAAGGGGACAATAAGAATGTTTACAGAATTGAAGAAGCTATTTTAGGTTAAGGTAATTAAAGTTTTGAAAGGAGGTAGGGATGAATAGTTATATAATGATGAAATTTGCAAATGATTTTGATGAAACTATGCAGTTAAAAGTAGATAATATTAAATCTGGTTTAACAGATGAAGTTGTTAAAGCTGCTATTTTAAATATTGCAGATTCAAAGGTTTTACAAGGGAAAATAGCTACTATGAATAAGGCAGTTGAAGCTAAGTTAGTAGAAACTACTTATACAGAATTTGATATAGCTTAATTAAAGGGAGCTTTGCTCCTTTTAATTTTTTAAAGGAGTGAAATTATGGAAGAGATTTTAGGATATATTGCTAATATTGGTTTTCCTATTGTAATTACAGTTTTTTTACTGGCTAGAATTGAAAACAAGTTGGAAAATCTTTCTAACAGTATCCAAGAATTATCAACGGTAATTCAAAGTAAAAAATAAAACATAGGTGCTCTTGTAATATACAGGGGCACCTATTTTTGTTTTAAACTGCTATTATAGTTAGGATTATATTGTATAATATTAGTTGGGGGGGATAGAATGAGAAAAAAATTAATCGGTTTATTGTTAGCCTTATCAATTTTTAGTAGTTTTTGTCCTATTATATCGAAGGCTAATAGTAGTTTAAATGTTACAAGATATACTGGTAAAGACCGATATGAAACGGCTATTAATATAAGTAGAAGGACTTTTAGTAACTCTAAGTATGTTATTATTGCCAGTGGTGAAGATTATCCTGATGCTTTAGTAGGGGGAACATTAGCTGCTCAAATAAATGCACCAATTTTATTAGTAGGACAAAACAAGGTTTCACCAGAGGTATTAGAAGAAATAAAAAGATTATCGGTAGAACAAATATATTTACTTGGAGGTACAAGTACTGTTTCAGCTAAATCGGGAGATATTTTAAAGGAAACAGGAGCAAAAGTCGAAAGGGTATACGGAGCAGATAGAGTTGAAACTGCAAAAAAAATTGAGGAAATAAGATATAATTTTGCTGAATACATAATTCCTGGAGATTATTATGCTGTTGTTGATGGTGGATATTTTGCCGATGCTTTAGCTGCAGCTCCTTTTGTAGGGCAAATGGATCCTGTTACCTATTTATATCCCTACATGAAAAATATAAGTTCTGGTAAGTCATATTATATGGTATTTGGTGGAACATCTTCTGTACCTAAGGGCTATAATGAAAGAATTAGATATGCTGGGAAAAATCGTTATGAAACAGCTATAAAAGTTGCAGACGCTTATAAGACTCAATTAAAAAAGGACATTGATACTATAATTCTTGTAAATGGTAATAAATTTCCAGATGCACTAGCATCAGCACCAGTGGCTAGTATGAATAATGGAGCGATTTTATTAACGGAAAGTAAAAAAATATCGGCTGAAACTAGGGACTATATTTTAAATAATAGAAATATTGAAAATATTATTATTGTTGGTGGAGAAAATTCCGTTTCTTCTAATATTGAAAATGAATTAAAAGCTATAACTAGATAATTATATTATTGAAAGGCCTTATACTTAATTTTAATTAGGTATAAGGTTTTTTTATTGCAAAAACTCTAGATTACAAAAAGATAACAAAATATTGTTTTTTGTTAGGATATTGTAAGGTAAAATTAACCGATTTGTAACCGTATAGTAACTGGTTTGTAATTTATTAGACAATATCATTTGTTATAATACATTTGTAATAAAAAATAAGGGGGAAAGAAAATGAAAAAAAGATTTAGAATTGGAAGCTTGGCATTATCGTTAGCTATTATTTGTGGTTCTTTTATTCCAACAATTGCTCAAGCAGACGACAAGGTAGAAACAAAAAACATGGAGGTAACAAGAATTGCTGGCTCTGGAAGATATGAAACAGCTGTGGTGGCTAGTGAAAAAACATTTAAAAAGTCAAAATATGCAGTTGTTGCAAGTGGAGAAAGATTTGAAGACGCTTTAGTTGGAGGAACTTTAGCAACTCAAATAGAGGCTCCAATCCTATTAGTAGGAAAAAATAATGTTCCAAGTGTTGTGTCTAAGGAAATTAAAAGACTAGAAGTTGAAAAGATATATTTATTAGGTGGTACTGCTACAGTTTCTTCAAAGGTTGAAAATAATTTAAAACAAGCAGGTGTTACTGTAGAAAGATTAGCTGGTAGAAATAAAGCTTATACAGCTCAAGAAATTGCAAAGGCAAGAGCAAAACACTTAGGAATTGATACTTCCTGGACTGAATTTGCAGCAATAGACGGAAGTAGTTATGCAGACGCTTTATCTGCAGGTCCTTTCGTTTCACAGCTTGATAAGTTCATTCCTCTAATTCCAATTGAAAAAGGTAATACTAATTCAGCTCATACAATAGCTTTTGGTGGAACTAATAGGGTTACAAAATCAACTTCAGAAAAAACAAGATATGCAGGCCCTAATAGAGAAGGAACAGCTGTTGAAATAGCTAAAGCATATAAAGAAGAATTAAATAAGGATATTGATACTATTGTTCTTGTTCATGGATATGATTATCCTGATGCCTTAGCTTCTGCTCCAGTAGCTAGTATAAACAAGGGGGCAATATTATTAACAAATGCTAAAGTACTTTCTAAAGAAACAAAAAATTATATAACTAGCAATAAGAATATTAAAAATATAATTATTGTTGGTGGAGAAAATTCTGTTTCTTCAAATATTGAAAAGGAGTTAAGGGCTTTAAAGGTAGAAGTTCCTGTTAAAGAAACTGAAGAAGTAAAACCTACTAACCCAGTTGAAGAAACTAAACCTATGGAAGAAACTAAACCAGTAACAGAAGATACTTCAACTAACACAACAGATAAGAACGAAGCAAAAACTTCCAAAACAGAAAAATAAGAAAATAAATAATTTTTTAAAGCTATATGATATTAAGTCATATGGCTTTTTTTTGTTAGGATATTGTAAGGCAATTTTAACTATTTTGTAATTATATAGTAACTATTATGTAAACTTTAGTCTTAATATTTATTATATACTAAAGATAATATGAAAGGGGAAGGATTAATATGAAAAGAAGATTTAAATTTCTAGCTTTTTTTATGGCTATGTTTATGGTAATTGGATATTTGCCAAATAGTTCTAAGGCAGATAATAAGATAGATTTTCAAATTAATTTACACGGACCAGCTAAGGTTGTTGATAGATTTACCATAACAGTAGAAGGGAAAAATGTTAAAAATCAAATGCAGAAAGTTAGTAAAAATTCTGCTATTGCTATAAAAAATCCTACGGACTATTATATTGGAAGTTTTAGCAACGACTATTTTCAGTTTGGAAGTATGCATAGTGAAGATTATAAAGTAGGAAGTAAGAATGAAGTAAGGGACTACTATTTAACTGACTTACATATTTTTAATAAAATTATTGTAGATACTCCAATAATAGGAAATAAGGAAGTAAAGGTTTATGGTGTTCCTGGAACTGAGTTCACTTCTTATGTTCATAATTATAAAACCTATGAAAATTCAGAAATAAAGACAGGTATTATTAAGGAAAATGGTATTGGAATAATTTCTTTTGACAATTCTTTTAAATATAATGAAGAAGTAAGGGTCTATACCAGAGGGGATTTTGTTTATTACGATAGTTATCCAACTAATAAAACAGTAGAGGATTTAGACTTAAGGGTAGATTCTATTTCAGTAGGAGATAGTAAAATAAAGGGAAGGGCAAAAGGGAATTTTACCCTATATATTATTGATACAATAGAAGAAAAATCCTTCAATTATTCTGTAAAATTAAATAAGGGTAATTTTACTATTCCAGTTAAAGAAATTAAAGAAAGTGATATTATTTTAGCTAAGTCTTATTCAGGAGATTTCGTTACTAATATTAATAAACTAGATATTTATAGTGAAGAAAGTGAAAAAATTACAAGACTTGCAGGTGCTGACAGATTTTTAACTTCTTTAGAAATAGCAAAAAAATCATATCCGACAACGGAAAATATTGTCATAGCCAATGGCGATATTTCAGCTGACGCCTTAGCTGCAGGACCTTTAGCAAATGAATTAAATGCTCCAATTCTACTGGTTAAATCGGATAGTATGAAAGAGGAAATACAAGATTATATTGAAAAGTCCGGTGGGGAAAAAATATATATTATTGGTGGAAGAGCTTCTGTTTCAAAATCAATAGAGGATTTACTAGGTAAGTTAGGAAAGGAAAATGTTGAAAGAATTTCAGGAAAAGACCGTTATGAAACATCTACTAAAATTCTTAGAAAGTTAAAAAATGATTTTTCTTATGGAAATTCTGTTATTATAACAAATGGTTTAGAAGACAAAGCTGCAGATGCATTGTCAGCTGGACCTTATGCTAGGGAGAATAGGCAGGGTATTGTTTTAACAAATGGAAAATATTTAGAATCCCATGTAAGAAAAGAATTAAGGGATTTAAATATTAAGTCAGCCCTTATAGTAGGTGGAAAATCAACAGTTGATGATGATGTTTTAAAAAACACCAATATTAATATAAGTAATAGAATAGCCGGAAGTAATAGACAGGAAACAGCTTTAGAAATTGCCAAGAAATTAAAGGTAGTAGACACAGTTATAGTTGCAAATGCTTATAAGGCACCGGATGCATTATCTGCAATATCCTTATCTAAGGTTGAAAACGCACCTATTATTTTAACTGATGAAAATAGTTTAACAAGTTCACAGGAAAAATATATTATTGGTGTAAAAGAAAAAGGCCAAATGGAAAAAATATTTATAGTAGGTGGAAAATCATCTATAGGTCCTAGTATATATAAGAGATTAAACAATATATTACAATAAAGATTTAAGCTATTTGTAGGAAATAATAGAGCTAGGTTTGAATTTGAAAATTTTGTAAGGATATTGTTAGATATAATTAATATTTTTGTAATAATAGATTAATTAAAATATGTTATTCTAGTATAGAAGTTATGAAAGGAGAAGGAAACTTTTCTTACAATAATTTTGACCCCAAATTAATGCACCCTTATCATTTATTGATAGGGTGTATTTTTTTATGACCTAACCCAATTTACGAAGTAAATTGTAGGTAGGTCAAAGGCAACCTGTTATCCAAGGTTGGCAGAAGCTTGGCAAGAACAGTCTGCGTAAAGATGAAAGTCATAAAAACCTTAAAAAACAAAATAAAACTTATTATCAAACTATCCACCCAATTTGTAAAACAAATTGTAGTTAGGTCAAAGGCAACCTGTTATCCAAGGTTGGCAGAATCTTGTCAAGAACAGTCTGCGTAAAGATGAAAGTCATAAAAACATTAAAAAACGAAATAAAACTTATAATCAAACTATCCACCCAATTAACGAAGTAAATTGTAGGTAGGTCAAAGGCAACCTGTTATCCAAGGTTGGCAGAAGCTTGGTAAGAACAGTCTGCGTTAAACTGAAGAGCATAAAAACCTTAAAAAACAAATTGTAGGTAGGTCATATTTAATACAGAAAAAGTCTTTTATGGTATAATAAATAAACATTTAGTTTTAACGGAGATTATTATGGCTATAGATATGAAAGAAGTACTGGCACTAGCTGCAGAAGAATTAATTGAAGAAAAGGGAATAGACAAGGTAACTATTAAGGATATTGTTGGAAAATGTAATATTACTAGACAAAGTTTTTACTACCATTTTGAAGATTTTGATGACTTATTTAGTTGGATTATTGAAAGAAACATGGAGGAAGTTTATAGGAAAAGTCGAAAAATAGATAATATGAAGGACTCTATTATACTATTTATTGAATTTGTCTTAAAATACAAGCCTTTGTTTTTGAATATAAAAAATTCTAAAAGACGGGAGGACTTTGAATTTATTATTTCCAAAATTATAAAAAAATATATTGGAAAAGTGCTTTTAGAAAAAAGTCATAAGTTAGATTTACCTGTTTCAGATTTTGAGGTAACTTTAAAATTCTATTCCTTTGGTGTTTTAGGTTTAATTATGAATAGTGACATAGACAATAATAAGGATGAAATAGAAGAATTAGCAGGAAAAATTTGTGATTTATTAACAGGAAAGTTAATAATTTTTAAATAATTGTTTTACAGAAAGACAAAAGTGTAAAGAATCTTTACACTTTTGTCTTTTTGTATTTACAGCCAGTAAATATTGATAGTGGTTAAAGGTCCTTCTTCTTGATATTATAAATTCAATGAAAGGAGTACTTTATGGTAAATGCTACTAATGAATTTTTAACTGCAAAATTATGTGAAATAGACGAAAAATATAATAGGTTAAGAAGTAGAATTTATGAAATGCAATTTTTCAGTCAGGAAGAAATTATAGAAGAATTAGATGAAATTAAAATTTTGTATAGTCAGTTAGAAGAAGAATTAGTTAATTCTTCTAAAAACAGCAAGTCGGAATATGTAAGGGAGCTTGCTAAGGCACAAGTGGATTTTAATAAGAGAGTAGTAAAAATTCAAAAAAGTATAGATGATTTATTTTTTGATAATAATGAAGAAATAGACGAAAGAATATTAGAAAGTATTATTGTATATGCAGAATTTACCTTAGATATGGCCTTATATTCTATGATAAATGTTATATATAATTCTCTAATAGCTTCAAATTATCAGTTAAATTTTAATAAAAAGCATTCAGAGGAGGAATATAAATGAAAGAAGTAAAATCACCTAAAAAGTCCTTGTTATTTTATTATATTATTGTCTTAGTCGTAGTTTTGTTATTGAATATTTTAATTAAACCATTAATTTTGGAACAAAAAGTAAAAGAAGTAGACTATGGTACATTTATGAAAATGACAGAGGAAAGTAATATTAAGGAAGTAGAGCTTTCATCAAATGAAATAGTATTTTCAGATAAGGGCGGGAATTTCTATAAAACAGGAATAGTAAATGACCCGGAATTAAACGATAGACTCTATAAGGCAGGAGCTAAATATTCTGCAAAAATAGTACAACCAACATCTCCAATATTATCCTTTTTCCTATCCTTTATTGTGCCTTTAGCAATATTTTATTTATTTGGGGCTTATATGTCTAAAAAAATTATGTCTAAGGCTGGTGGGGGAAATGCCTTAACTTTTGGAAAAAGTAATGCAAAGGTATATGTTCCGTCAGAAGAAGGAATAAGTTTTAAGGATGTTGCAGGTCAAGACGAGGCAAAGGAAAATCTTGAAGAAATAGTGGATTATTTACACAATCCTAAAAAGTATTCTAAGGTAGGAGCAAATATGCCAAAAGGAGTTCTTTTAGTTGGACCTCCAGGAACTGGTAAAACTATGCTTGCCAAGGCTGTTGCTGGTGAATCGAAAGTTCCGTTTTTCTCTATGTCTGGTTCTGAATTTGTTGAAATGTTTGTTGGTATGGGAGCTTCTAAGGTAAGGGATTTATTTAAACAGGCTAAGGAAAAAGCTCCATGTATTGTATTTATAGATGAAATAGATGCAATAGGAAAAAAACGTGATGGAAATATTGGTGGAAATGATGAAAGAGAACAGACCTTAAACCAATTACTAGCTGAAATGGACGGTTTTGAAGGTAATACTGGAGTAATTTTACTAGCTGCTACAAATAGACCTGAGTCCTTAGACCCGGCATTAACAAGACCTGGACGTTTTGACAGAACTGTACCTGTTGAACTACCGGACTTAAAAGGCAGGGAAGAAATTTTAAAAGTACATGCTAAGAAAATTAAGGCAGAACCTGGAATTGACTATAGTATTATAGCAAGAATGGCAGCAGGAGCATCAGGGGCAGAACTGGCTAATATGATAAATGAAGCAGCTTTACGAGCTGTAAGAGACGGAAGGGATATTGTTAAACAAGAGGATATTGAAGAGTCTGTTGAAGTTGTAATTGCCGGTTATCAAAAGAAAAATGCCATACTTTCAGACAAGGAAAAACTAATTGTTGCCTACCATGAAGTTGGCCATGCTCTAGTGGCAGCCTTACAAACAAATTCGGCACCGGTTCAAAAAATTACAATTATACCAAGAACTTCAGGAGCTTTAGGTTACACTATGCAAGTTGAAGAAAGTGACAAAAACTTACTTTCAAAAGAGGAGTTGGAAAATAAAATTACAACCTTAGTTGGAGGTAGGGTAGCAGAGGAAATAGTATTTAATACTATTACTACAGGAGCTTCTAACGATATTGAACAAGCAACTAAATTAGCCAGAGCCATGATTACAAGATTTGGTATGAGTGAAGAATTTGGAATGGTAGCCTTTGAAACAGTTACTAACCAATACCTAGGTGGTGATGCATCATTAGCATCTTCCCCAGATACTCAAAAAGAAGTTGATAAAATGGTAGTAAGATTAATTAAGGAGCAGTACGAAAAAGCAAAATCTATTTTATTGGAAAATAGACAGAAGTTAGATGAGATTTCTAAACATCTTTATGAAAATGAAACTATTTCAGGTGAAGAGTTTATGACAATATTAACAGCTAAATAGAAATTTTAAATATCCTTAAATTAGTAGACTTATCTATTATTTTAAGGATATTTTTGTATTTATTTTGTAGTAATTACCTGTAGTCTAAGTACTGGAATTTAGAAATATAATAGGAAAAGTAAAAAAGAGGGAAGAACCCTCTTTTACTAATTTGTGTTGAAAATTCTTAAGGCGTTAATATAACCAAATTTCTCCATTTCATTATACTTCCAACCGTCTTTTTCTAGGGCATCAAATAGTAATTGCATATTTTCTGCTCTTTCAATATCCATAATATCGGCCCAAGTTCCATCGAAGTCCGTACCTATGGCAAGAATGTCCAAGCCACCGATATTTTTCATATGATTAAGGTGTTCTACCATTAAGTCAATAGAAGAATGGTTACCATCTTTTTTTAAAAATCTTGGAGAGAAGTTAAGGCCAACAACTCCACCGGCATTTCCAATAGCCTTAATCATATCGTCTGTAAGATTTCTTGGATGATCTGCTAAAGCTCGACAATTTGAATGGGTTGCTATAAAGGGTTTTTTAGAATGCTTAGCTATATCCCAAAATCCACCGTCGGATAGGTGAGAAACATCTATTACTATTCCAAGTTCATTCATATAGGAAATTGCCTCTATACCAAAGTCCTTTAAACCCTTGTTCATAATATTTTTATCAGTTGAATTTGGAAAGCCGAAGCAATTTTCATAATTCCATGTTAGTGCAATTATTTTAACTCCCAAATCATGAAAATATTTTAAATTCTCCATTTTACCATTAACGGCCCTTCCGTCTTCAATAGTAAGTATGGCAGATATTAAACCCTTACTATTATTTATTTCAATTTCTTTTCCATTATTTGCCCATGTAATTAAATCATTATTTTCAGAAATTTCTTTTCTTAGTCTTTTACTGGCAAGTTCAATATAAGCCATATCGGAATTATTACCGTTAGGAACTAATTCTTCAGAAACTTCTACTCCGGCTAAATCCCCTGCAACAGGCATCCAAATAGCAAAACATTGAGCCATTGTTTCCGCTTTTTTTAAGCCGACTAAGTCTAAAGCCAGTTCTTTGTTTTCTCTTAAGGAACTATTTTCCCCTTGTTGTATAAGAGGAAGAATAGTGTCACAATGTAAGTCTATATATTTCATATTTTCACCTATAATATTTTTACCCCTACAAAAGCCCAAACTATTATGAATATTACAACCGGAATTATACTAATCCAGTTACCTTGTAATACTTTTTTCATATTACTGGAATGAGCTATTCCCATTTGTCCAACTAAATTTGAAGTTGGATAAATACTACCGGTAAGCCTTGTTGCAGCAAGTAATGAAATAGCAAACATCTCCATTGGTAATTTAGCATTTCTTGCCATTTCACCAAACATATCGGAAATTATTTGAATTTCTGAAACTGCAGCCGCTTCAATTCCTAATCCACCTGTTATACTGGAAATTAACATTACAGAAGTAGCTCCGATACCGTTGAAAGCATTTTCTATAAAGTTAGCTAAGGCTTCAAATCCACCGGCTACTGTAACAAGATTTAAAAGAACATCTATTGTTACAAATATTAAAAATAGTTCCGCCATACTGGCAACACCGGAAATAACTTCAGTTTCCGCTTCTTTTGGCTTAATTCCACCAACAATAGAAACAACTACTATTAATACAACCATTACTAAAATAGCGTAACTTGTTCCTTGTTTTGCCAATATACCGTAAAGAACCAAGGCTATAAAACTAAGTAGGAATACTATTGTAGCAATATTCTCCCTTTTAGTTGACCGGTTATTTTCTACCTTCATATCTTCTGTTATTTCATAACTTTCAGTTCCGACAGTTTGTTTTTGCACTCTATTTGCTCCAATCCAAGTACCAATTAACCAAAGTACTCCAAAAGGAATTGCCGCAAATAACATAAAGCGTCCATAGGAAAGACCGGTAACATCTAAGGTCATAATTGTTACTCCTGTTAATGGTCCCCAAATAAGACCAACTTCACCGGCGTTTTTTAATATTAAAGATGCAGCCGATGGAGTTATTCCAACTGTAGCAAGTATTGGAATAATAATTGGTGCAACAACAGCATTACCGCCACCTAATGTTCCCAGTAAACCACAAATTACAATGGAAACAATTATAATAACAAGTTTTGCTTTAGATTGAGTGTCAACTCCAATTCTTTTAACTATCCAATAAACTAGAGTTTTTGTAATACCTGAGCGATTCATTAGTTTTCCTAACCCTGAGCCTAACATAATAATGAAACCAATAATAGCAACAGAGGAGCCAAGACTTGTTGCAAAATTATCGGCCATCATACCTAGGCTTTGTCCTGTTATAATTGCACCGGCAAAAATACCTACTAAGGTAGCCATTAAATTTGATTGATTCATAAAAATTAATACTATGTAAATCAACAATGGTATTAATCCCCACAATGATGGACTATTAATCAATGCATTTGTACCAAGTTCCATAATTTTTTCCTCCTTTATATTTATATTATCATAATACTATATTAATGTAACTTAAAATAATAATTTAAGAAATTTACAACAATTAATATATAATAAATATTTAAAATTGACCTCGAACATATGTTCTGATATAATTTAAGTACTGGAGGGATATATGTATTCTAAAGATGATATAATTGCTCTCGAACCAAAATATGTTAATGGAATTGGAAATATTACTTATATATATTTACTAGACGGCTCCCTAGTAAAAGATAACAGGAGGATTTCTACAATTTTTAAACAGATGGCAAGGTTTGATTTACTTGATATGGAGCAAGTTAGGTTAATTATTAAAAAACATCTTTATATAAAGAAGAATATTCCTTATGTTTATAATAAGGAAAATATATTTGTACCAATAAAAACAAGAAAACCAATTTGTAAAAATGATGGAGCTTCTACATATATAAAGATTTCTGCTATTAAAAATATTATTGGAAATAAAATTTACTTAGTAAATGGAATAAATTTTAAATCCTTAGAAAGTAAAACTACTATTGAGAAGAAAATAAATAACGGAAGGTTGTCGGCGCTAATAATAGAGGAAAAAAATTATATTGTATGTAATTAAGAGCAGAAATGCTCTTTTTTTAGTTACTATAAATTTATAAAACAATTTTTATTTAAATAGTGATTTTATAATAATAAATGGGTATTAAATAATTTACGGAATTAAATATTAATGATAAAAATCACATTATGTAATATAATTTTGTGTTATAATTACAGTTATATAAGGGGGAGTAATTTTGGCTGATTGTAATTCAAATTGCTCAGATTGTAGTCAAACATGTTCAGACAGAACTGCACCAAGCAGTTTTTTAATACAACCTGATGAAAGTACTAAAATAAAGAAAATAATAGGAATAGTAAGTGGTAAGGGTGGAGTTGGAAAATCTTTAATTACCAGTTTATTAGCTTCTGAAATGGCAAAAAAAGGTTATAAGGTTGGTATTTTAGATGCTGACATTACCGGTCCAAGTATTCCTAAATACTTTGGAATTCATGAAAAAGCCTATGCAAATAATGAAGGTAAAATAATTCCACAAGTTGCCGAGAATGGTGTAAAAATAATAAGTGTTAACTTAATATTGGAAAATGAGGAAGATCCTGTAATATGGAGAGGCCCAATTATAGCAGGCGTAGTAAAACAGTTTTACCAAGATGTTATTTGGGGTGAGTTAGATTATTTATTTATAGATATGCCACCGGGAACAGGTGATGTACCATTAACAATTTTCCAATCATTACCAATAGATGGAATAGTTGTTGCAACAGCACCATCGGATTTAATTAGTATGATTGTAAAAAAAGCAGTGAAAATGGCTACTATGATGAATGTAGATGTTATAGGAGCTGTAGAAAACATGAGCTATTTAAAATGTCCTGACTGTGGAAAAGAGATTGCAGTTTTTGGAGAAAGTAAAATAGAAGAAATAGCAAAAAATGAAAATATAGATACATTTAGTAGAATTCCAATTAATCCGGAAATTTCTAAGGCAACAGATGCCGGTAGGATTTTTGATATAAAAGAAAATTATTTATTTGATATAGTAGATAAATTGGAAGTAATTTAATAGTTATAGTAGGAGAGGGGAAACCCTCTCCTTTGTTTTTTACTTTTTTTACTTTTAATAATTGATTTTAAATTAATGTTTATTGATTTATTATTAGAATTATAAATTTTCAAACTTTTTTAAACTTTAAATCTATAATAGATTGATTTTTCTAAAAAAGAGAAAGGCTAATTAATAGGCTTTAGTTGATGATATTAGGAAAAAGTATTGTGCCTGGCACAATCACCTAAGATTTGACCATAAAAAACTAATATTTTACGATATATGTAATAAGATATTGAAATCGTTATCTTAAGTAGAATAATAAAACAAAACAAGCAAAAGAAATGATTTATAGCTAATAGTATACAGAAATTGTGGCAATTGTTACAAAATAATAAGGGTGGGAAATTAAGTATTTAGTATTAATAAAATAGTTTAGGTAGAAGAAGTTACAACTATTTTAAGATAATTGTTATATTGAACTTTAAACAAGGTGTATAAAATATAGTATAACGACAATGGTACTTAATAGGAATAGAATTATAAATGCAAAAGGAGGTAAATTGTGAAAAACAAAAGAGTGATTTCTTTTATTTTATTAATTGCCATCTTAATGGGAAATTTAAATGTATTTTTTACAAAAACCTATGCTGATGACAATATAGTAAGGAAAGAAACGACAGAAACGACAGAAGAAAATGAACGGAAGGAAAGTGTTGATGAAGAACTGAAAGAAGTACCCATTGAGGACGGAGAGGAAATTGAAGAAGTACATAAGGATGAAGAAGAGGAATTAGAAGAGGTACATATTGGAGATGAAGAGAAAGTATCTTCAGATTTAGAAGAAAATATTCCTAATAATATTAACGAAGAATTTGAAATGGGTGACAATCTAGATCATTTAGATGGTCCTGTGGAAATTGAGGCACCGGAAATAAAGTATGATATTTATCCGGAAATGCCGTTTGAAAATACAAGAGTTAAAAGAGATTTAGACGGACTGGCACCAGGTGAAGTAAAAACATATAAAACTGCAGAGCCTGTACCAGGAAAGGTAAATACTTGGGATGTAACTGTTAGAGTTGAAGGCAGAGATACAGAAAAAACTTCAGATATAGTTCTTGTAATAGACAGATCAGGAAGTATGAAAGACAACGGAAGAATGGTTGCAGCAAAAGAAGCTGCTAGAAACTTTACGAATATATTATTGCCAGGCAATGGAAAAACTCGAATAGCGGTGGTTTCCTTTGCGGATAACGTTAGGGTAAATCAAGAACTTACAAATAATAAAAACGTGGTTCTAAGAGCTATTAATAATTTGAATGCTAGAGGTGGAACATTTACACAAGCAGGAATTCGCCAAGCAGAGGCAATATTAGCCAATTCTGATGCAGATATAAAAAATATAGTACTTTTATCTGATGGGGTACCAACTTATAGTTATAAAATCCATAATCCTAGAACATATACTGAATGGTTTGGTAAAACCGTTATAGACATTGGTTGGATATTCCCAAACTATGTAGAATTTGACGCTTATGAAACGATTAAAACAATTCCTAAAGAACAGTTTGACTATGAGAAAACAGTTGGAACTGGAAAGGTATTGAGAAACTCTTTTGAAGAAGATAATGAAAATAGAAATATTTATTATTACAATCATGGCAATAGTGCCATAGCAGAAGCTGGTTTTGCTAAAAGTGATAATTATCTACTCTATACTATAGCTTTAGAAGTAGAAGAAGTTGGGGAATATATTCTAAATGAAATGGCAAGTCCGGGAAAAGCCTATACAGCTAATCCTGAGGATCTGAGTACAATTTTTGGAGAGATAGGCGGAGAAATTGCTGCTGCTGTAAAAAATGGAAAAGTTACAGATCCTATGGGGCAAGGTTTTATAGTAATTGGTCCGGCAGAAAATATTACAGTAAGTCAAGGAACATATGAATATAATGAAGTTACAAAGACCATAGATTGGAATATGGGTACCTTGACACAATCTATTAAGCCAGGATCTGATATAAAATATGCAGAATTAAAATATAGGGTAGAAATTGATGATGACATATTAACTGCAAGACCTGATGAAGATGGAAGGTATCCTACTAATGGAGATACCATATTAGAATATACAAATATTAATAATGAGACAAATAAGGAAATATTTGTTTCTCCTAAAGTAAAGCCCACTATTATAACAATAGAGAAAAAACTTATAGATAGTTATGGAAATATTTTATCAGGAGAAAATGACAATAGAATATTTGAAATAACAGTTGGAGATAGTAAGTATAATTTAAAAGCAGGAGATAAAAAAGTTTTAACAAAGCTTGAATACAATAATAATTATACCGTTTCTGAAACAGGATTTACAGGAGATCCTGCTCATAGTAGTGAGGATTATAATACAGTAATAAGTCATGAGAGTTTTACTATAAGGGAAAATGAAGAGTTTCCAAATACTGACATACTAGTTACTAATACAGAAAAATCAGATGGAGAATTAACAGTAAAAAAAGTATTTGCACCGATATCTGATCAAAATAGATTTAAACGTAATACACCACCTATATTTACATTTGAACTGATTGGCCCTATAAGAGATGATGGGACAAGTGTATTAGAGGGAGTAGAAGGTTTAACTAAAACGGAAGATGGAAAATATATATTTATATTATTAGCCAATACAGAATTTACTTTTAGCAATTTATCTTATGGGGAATATACGGTAAAAGAAATAGAATCTCATGGTTTTGAACCAACTTATTCACCTGAAAATGGTAAAGTTTCACTATCAATAAGTAATAAAAAAACTGAGATAGTGGTTACTAATACGCCAAAAGCAGATGACCAATATTTAAATCTAACTATAAAAAAAGTTTGGGATGATGAGAATAACCAAGATGGGTTGAGACCAAAGGAAGTTAAAATTCAATTAACAGCAGATGGTGAAAAAGTAGGGGAACCAATAGTATTAAATAATAGTAATAGCTGGACATATAACTGGAAAGACAAATTGCAGAAATATAAGTCCGACGGCTCTAAAATACAATATGACGTTGAAGAGTTAACCAGTTGCGTAGGATATGAAGATCCTGTTTACAAAAAAGAATATAATGATACAAATACAGAAAAAACTATAACTATTACAAATAAACATGTTCCAAAAACTATAGACATAGAGGCTACTAAGACTTGGAATGATGATAATAATAGAGATAAAAAACGACCGGAAAGTATTACTATAGAGCTATATAAGACCGTTGGAGAATCTGAGGCGAAAAAAGTAGAAGGTAAAGAGCAAGTTGTAACAGAAAAAACAGCTACAGATTTAGAAAAAAATATATGGGCTTATAGTTTTGAAAACTTACCTGCAATGGAAGATGGAAAAGAAATACTATATTCTGTAAGGGAGAAAGAAGTAGATGGATACACTCCAGAATATATAACCGGTGGTTCTTTAATAAACACATATAATCCTGAACAGATAAATGTGGATATAGTTAAAAGTTGGCAAGATGGAGATAATCAAGATGGAACTAGACCAGAAGAAGTGGAAGTTGAGCTATATGCAAATGGAGATTTAAAGGACTCTGTGAAATTAACAGCAAAAACAAGTTGGTTTTATAGCTGGTCTAATTTGCCAAAAAACCATGAAGGAGAACCTATTAACTATACTGTTAAGGAAAAAAATGTTCCGGAGGGATATAAGACCACTCAAGAAAAATCACCAACAAGTGGCTTGATTACCATAACTAATACCTATACTCCAAAAACTATAGATATTTCAGGTATCAAAACTTGGGATGACAATGATAATGCTGAAGGAAACAGACCTGAGAGTATAAAAGTAAAATTATTGGCAGGTGGAGAGCCAGTAGTTCAAAAAGAAGGTTTAACAAATCCAATAGAAGTAAAGCCTGATAAAGAAGGTAATTGGAAATATAGTTGGACAGGAATTCCAAAATATAAGAATGGTAAGGAGATAAAATATAGCATTGAAGAAGAAGAGGTTTTAAATTATAGTCCAGAATATAATTCAGAAAACTATAATATAGTAAATACCTATACTCCAAAAACTATAGATATTTCAGGTATCAAAACTTGGGATGACAATGATAATGCTGAAGGAAACAGACCTGAGAGTATAAAAGTAAAATTATTGGCAGATGGAGAGCCAGTAGTTCAAAAAGAAGATTTAACAAATCCAATAGAAGTAAAGCCTGATAAAGATGGTAATTGGAAATATAGTTGGATAGGACTTCCAAAATATAAGAATGGTAAGGAAATAAAATATAGTGTTAAAGAAGAAGAGGTTTTAAATTATAGTCCAGAATATAATTCAGAAAACTATAATATAGTAAATAAATATACTCCAAAAACTATAGATATTTCAGGGATGAAAATATGGGAAGATAACAATAATCAAGACGGTTTAAGGCCAGAAAGCATTACAGTAAATCTGTTGGCAGATGGAATAAAACTAGAGAATAAAACATTAACTGTAAAAGAAGATGTAGAAGGCAATTGGAAATATAGTTGGACAGGACTTCCAAAATATAAAAATGGTAAGGAAATAAATTATACTGTAATAGAAGAAAAGGTAGAAGGTTACACAACTAGCATTACCAATAAAGAAAATATATTTACTATAATCAATTCACATACTCCAGAAACAATAAATATATCAGGGACTAAAACTTGGCATGACAATGATAATCAAGATGGTATAAGACCGAAAGAAATAGCAGTATTATTACTCGATGGTAATGCAATTAAAGTTGAAAGAGATGATAACCCGGCGATTGTAAGACCTGACGAAGAAGGTAATTGGAAATATAGCTGGGAAGGACTTCCTAAATATAAGAATGGTAGGGAAATAGGATATAGTTTAGCAGAAGTTAGAATTGAAGGATATACCTATACTGTTGATAAGTTTAATTTAACTAATTATCATATTCCAGAAACCGTAAATATAAAATTAACAAAAGAATGGCTAGGTGGACCAACGAAAAAACCTGACATTACTTTTAAATTAAACAAGCAGGTTGAAGGTGGAGAAATAACAGAAGTCCCAGATAGTCAAAAAGTATTGACTGAAGGAAATTCTGAACTGATATGGACAAAATTACCAAAGAATGAAAAAGGTAAGGAAATAAAATATACTATAGTTGAAGGAAAAATTGATAATTACACATCAGTAATTAAAGAGGTAGAAAATACAGATAATGTTAATGAGAAAAACTTTACAGTAACCAACACTTATACATCACCACAAGGTGAATTTACAGCAACTAAAGTTTGGGATGGTGACGAAGAAGTAATTCGTCCAGAAATGGAATTTACCCTGTATAGAAAAGTTGGAGAAGGTACTGAAGAATTAGTAACAGGCGCAGACGTAAAGAAAGTAGATGGAACAACCCTAACAGCAAAATGGGATAACTTAGATAAGACAGATAGTAATGGTAATGAATACACCTACTTTGTAAAAGAAGACTTTGCAAATAAAGATGAAAATACAAACGAGAACTGGACTTTAGGTGAATATAACTTTACAGATAACACAATCACCAATACAGTTAGAAAAGGTGATGGAAAACTTACCATAAACAAAGTACTAAATAATGAATTAGAAACAGCAAGAGCAAAAAGAAGTATATCAGCTCAAGCGGTATTTGAAGTAAAAGTAACAGGACCATATGGCTACGAAAAAACAGTAGATATAAAGGCAGGAGAAAAAGTAGAATTAACCGGTCTATACTATGGTGAATATACTATTACAGAAACAAATGCTAATGGCTATGTAGCAACTTATAAAGTAGGGGAAGCTGATGCAACAACAGCACCTGCAAAAATTGTTTTAACAAATAAAACTGAACAGGGAACAGAAAATGAAGCAAAAGTTACTGTTATAAATAGTAGAGCTGGTGGAACCGAAGATCCAAACGAAGTAAAAGTAACAATCAACAAAGTTTGGGAAGGTGGAAAAGAAACAGATACAACTATTAATCTACTAAGAAAAGTAGTAGTAGAAGAAAATGGTCAAGAAAAAGAAATGCTAGATGAAGACTTTAAAGAAGAATTTAAAGTAACGAAAGACAAGACTAGTGAAACTTTTAAAGACCTAGCAAAACACGATAAAGAAGGAAGAGAATATCAATACTATGTAGAAGAATCAACAGTACCAGAAAACTACACAGCAACAATAAGTCCAGAAGGAGCAGTAACTGGAAAAGACTTGAACTTTACAGTAACCAACACATATAGTAGTCCAGAAGAACCAAGTGAACCATCAGTTATACCACCACCAACAATTAAGGAAATAACCTTAGTAGGTGGTAGAGCAACATTAACTGAAAATGTAGAACGTCAATTAGCAGACTTTGTACAATACAGACTATCTGGTAAAGACCGTTATGGTACATCAGTAGATGTAGCAAAAGAATATAGCAAATCCAATATAGTATTACTAGCAAGTGGAGAAAAATATACAGATGAATTAACTGCAACAGTACTTGCAAAT
>DUUN01000248.1 GCA_012841535.1 Gallicola sp.
ATTTTTATTAATCTTTCTCAAATCAATCTCCCTTCTTTAAATCAAATAGTATTTATTATTACTATTAATAAGTTTATCTTGTTTCTTTTTTTCTTATTATTTAGTTTCTATCATGTTTAGTATAAAGCTAGCCTATTTAGAGTAGCCTATCCCTAAGTTCTGCATTCTCATTTGTTAACAGATTTCCGTATTTTTATTAAGTTTTATAATTTAGATGTAAAAAACGATATAATATTTAATAAAGTAAGTTACAGTAAAAGAACAGTTTATAAAAAGAAAATCCCTTTGTTGAGGAAAATAGCATATGAAGAACCTATCTATGCTGATGAAGATAAAGAAAGCTATGGTAAGTTGACACATATATACTTATAGATTTTTGACTAAAAACTATGGGTATGAATATTATAAACACAAAAATCCAAGATGGAGATGTTATATTTATAATAAAACAAGCTATAGAAAATAACCGTGAATTGCCGCAATTATAATTGGTGATGAAGCTATTCTAAAGAGTAAAACATATAAAAGATAAAAATATTGTTGTTTTAAAATCATAAAACCCAAAATATGAAACAATGGTTTGTTTTAATGATGAGCTTTCTAGCCTTAAAATTATAGATAGAGCAATAACCTTTCAAGGTGACATTTTTAATAAATTCTAGCAAGTTATAATAGGAGGATAAAATGAAAAAGAAATTATTAATCTTAATTCTAATTATTGTTTTTAATCTATCTGCTTGTAGTAATAAGAACGATTTAAATAAAGACAATAATTTAGAAACGAATGCAATTAATACCGAAAATGTTGAATCAACAGAAGCCACTAATCCAACTGAAATAATAGAAATAACAGAGGTGACTGAAGCTTCAACTATAGAAAAAACTGATAATTCTTCAGATAATGCCTTTACTAATTCAATTAACACAAAAGATTTAACCCATAATCAATTTGAAGATTGGGTTGTTAGCGTTCTTAAATATAGGGAATCTACTCCTGAATGGTCTTTTTTAACTGAAAGTCCTTATATGATACTAATAGACCATGATGGATTTCAATGGAACGCTGTAATAAAACAAGATAGTATTGATGGATTAAACGTTACCACAATCACTACTTTTAGAATAAATAATAATGGATATTTAGAAGAATACGATGTTGCTGATGATAGTTATTTTACAATTGCTACAGAATATGGAGATCATGGCATTTTGCCTGATTAAAATATAAAACAAATAATATTTGGAGGAATTTATGAAAAAGAAAATTTTAAGTTTAGTATTGGCTACAACCTTAACTGTATCATCTTTAATTCCAGTTACGTCTTTAGCTGATACAAGAGAGTTAAATGTAACAAGAATTGCAGGTGCAGGAAGATATGAGACAGCAGTAGAAGCTAGTAAGGCAACTTTTGACAAATCAAAATACGCAGTTGTAGCAAGTGGAGAGAAGTTTGCAGATGCATTAGTTGGAGGCACTCTAGCAGTTCAAATAGAAGCTCCAATTCTATTGGTCGGAAAAGATAACCTTCCAAGTGTAGTTTCTAGCGAAATTAAAAGACTGGAAGTTGAGAAAGTATATTTATTAGGAGGAACTTCTACAATATCTGCTGGTGTTGAAAACTCTCTAAAACTACTAGGAGTTTCTGTTGAAAGATTGGCTGGAAATGACAGATTGGGTACAGCAAAAAAAATAGCCACTACTAGATTTAAACTTCTTGGAAATCCTATTACTGAAAAAGAAGTTGAAGAATCCGGAATTGCTGTAATAGATGGTAACCATTTTGCTGATGCCTTATCTGCAGCCCCATTAGTAGGTCAATTTAATTTCGACCGTGGAGATGGTGTTCGTTCTACAACTTCCTTACTTCCTTACAAATCTACAATGAAACCTTATATGATTTTTGGAGGAACAAACTCAATCCCATATATAGATATTAGCTCTTTTGACTTCCCAAGTTTTTATAGATTTGCTGGAAAAGACAGATACGCTACTGCTGTAGGAGTTGCAGATTCTTATAAGGAAAATTTCAATATAGATATAGACACAATTGTTCTAGTAGACGGAACAAAATTTCCTGATGCTTTAGCATCTGCACCAGTTGCAAGCATGAATAATGGAGCAATATTATTAACTCATCCAACCAACTTTAGTGAAGCTACTAAAAATTACATCAACAATAATCCTAATATTGAAAATGTAATTATAGTTGGAGGAGAAAAATCTGTTTCTAAAAATATAGAAAAGGAGTTAAGAGGTGAACTTGCACCAACACCGGCTCCAGTTGAAAATAATTTTGATAAATTAGATAAGGGTTTACAGGCGTTTTTGATGACTAGTATCTCAGATGAAAGAGTGTTTGAAAGTAGAAATCTAGACTATATGGAATTTTATTACGAGATAAAAGATAATAATATATACACTTTTTTAACAAGTGGAGTTGGCTCTGGCCACCCAGCTAATAAGTTTATAGTAAATAAAGATTCCATAACATACAAGAATAGTGTTGTATTTGGAATTGATGAAATAAAAGTCTACAACGGACAAGACAAAACTGTTACAAAAAATGATCTGTATGATGAGTATTTAAAGTATAAAAAAGATTATGATACTGCAACCAATAAAATAAAATCATTGAAAGAATTGAATACAGATTTTGTTAAAATGATAGAAGACTCTATTAGATAGATAAAATAAAAAGCCCCTCATGTTACAGCATGAATAATTTATAAAAAAGGATATATGGTATATGCCCTAGTCTAAACAACTATAATATACCATATATCCTTTACTTTTATTAAGAAGGAACAATGAAAAAAGCAGTGGCATATGCTAGATTTTCTAGTGATAATCAAAGAGAAGAAAGTATTGATGCACAGTTAAGAGCAATTGAAGAATATGCACAAAGAAATAATATTTTACTAATTGATAAATATATAGATAAATTATATGAACATTTAACAACTACTATATCAGGTCAGGAAAAAGAATTTCTTGTATTAAAAGAGCAATTAAAAAAATTAGATACTGAGGAAGAAGTTTTAAATAATGCAATTTTAAATGGTGTTATGAATCAAGGTATCGTTGATAAAAACAATAGCATACAGAAGCGTAAAAAAGCCATTGGAGAGCAATTATTGAATTTTAAGACATATTCCATACTCTAAAGATGAAATAAGGGGATTTATGTATCAATTTAACGATTTTAAAAATCTTACAAATGAGGATAAAAAAACTCTACTCAGTATATTTATATACCAAGTAGAATTATTTGATGACACTATGAACATAAAAATAAATACCCAACCTTTCAATCGAAAAGTCGGGTATACAGATGGTCGGGGTGAGAGGATTTGAACCCCCGGCCCCATGGTCCCAAACCACGTGCGCTACCGGACTGCGCCACACCCCGACGAAGTCATCATCAACTGACGACTTTTTTATTATAATACAGATTTTAAAATAATGCAAGCTTTTTTTTAAAGTTTTTTTAAATATTTTGCATTTTTTCCAATTTATTGCTACCAAACGTTAATAATACAAGGGTCATAAGCAATATTGGAATTAAATTAATTAAATTATTTGTTTCTACTGTTATTATAATCCAATATAAAGGATTTAAGTAAAATAAATACTCAGCCCAATTAGGAATATTAACATTATTAAAATATAGTACTGATGTTATAAAAAACATTATTCCTACTACAAGGGGTACCATTGAAAGTACTATTTCTTTTTTAGCTAGTCTGGTAATTAATATTACAAATGATAATGAATAGGCAGAAATTGAAAATATCATTAAAATTAATCTAAAATATTCCATGTTTTCTGTTTGTAGAACCTTAAACCCTATTGCTGTCATTATAGTAAATATAGTCCCTACTAAGGTTAAATAACTTAAAAATATTACAAATATATTTGTAAAGCTTTTATTTGGTGAAATCAATATTCTACTTAAAACTCTTGTCTTACTTATATTTATAATATCCTGTCCTATTTGACCTATAAAAGATATTATAAAAAAGCAACATAACATTAAAATAATCAAAGAATATCCATTTACATCTGTTTTATTATTTACAGTTTTAATATTTACTTCAGATTGTATGTTTAAAGACTCAACATCTATATTATTCGTTTTAAGATAGTTTTTCTCTAATAATTCACCTATTTTGTCGTTAATCAATTTATCTTCTATTTGCACACCTGAATCATCTACAAATAGTTTTTCAATTTTAGGGAATTTATTGTTTTCTAAATCCTTTGAAAAGTTTTCCCCTATTAAATAAACTATACTTACATCATAGTTTTCCAATAGCTTAGTTGCCTCTTGTCTATTTTTTATTATATTAGGATTTTCTCCAAAAACCTCAAGTAGTTCTTCATATTTATTTCCAGTGTCTTCTACTACTATTCCATAAGTATTATAAGACATTCCGCTATTATTAAACATAAAGAAATATAGTAAGTACATGAAAGCAGGCACAATTACAAAAATGAACCAAATCTTTGGACTTTTTATTAGTCTTTTTATATTTGCATAATAATTATTTAATAATTTCATAATTACCCCCTATTCTTTCTTTTTCTTTAATTGTTATAATAATTAGTGAAATAATAATACATATGATTATTACTATTATATGAGGAATAAATGTTTTTAATGAAATATTATTATTAAAAGCACTCATTAAAGGATCTAAGAATATTACATTTAAATTAATATTACTTAGTTTTTCCATTATAGTTCCGGAAAATAATTTATCAACAGGTCCTATCATACCACCAAAAACCAATTGTAAATACATTGCTATATTTGCTAAAATCATCGCAACTTCTTTTTTTATGTTATTTAATAGAAATATTATAAAGCCTACTGTTATTGAAATAACTAGTATTGATAATATATACATACCGAAATTTTCCATAAATGCCTTAGCTAAAATTCTATATATTAACATGTAAATAAGGGCAAAAAGTACTAGTATAAAAGAATCCCCCAATGTATCTACTAATTTGTACTTAATTTTATTTACCGGTAGCATATCTATTCTTTGAAAAAGCGCTGTTGTTTCTGATAGTTTTTTACTACTTACTACTGCAGATAAAAGATAGTTTAAAAATAAAAACTGCATTAATGTCATTGCATAAAAACTTTGACTTGTTAATTTTGATGATGATTCTATTTTTTTATTTTCTAAAAAGACAGTATTTTGCATTTGCGTTAAATCGTTAAAAACTTGTGCTTTTAAATTTACTTCACTTAATGATTCCGATATTTTATTATTTTCTATTGATTTTACTATTCCCTTACCTACTGAATTTAAAATACTTTCTATTGTTTCCAAACCATATATACTAGAATTATCTTCTATAGTTTCAATTGTTATATTAAATTTACCATTTTCTAATATTTCATTTTCAAATTCTTCAGGGATTGTAATTAAATAATCTCCTTTGTCTTCAACTTTAAAGAATTTTTTCATTTCTTTATCTTTAAATATTTTTTCTAATAGTTTAGAATACTCTGAATTGTCTTTATCCTTAATTGTTATACTTAATGGGTTTATTTCAATTTCCCCTGAAAATAAACTGGTATTTGCATTTGAAAGTAACAAGGAAAGCCCAATAGGCATAACTAAAAATGTAAAGAAATAGCTTGCAAAATTTTTCTTTATAGTACTATAAAATTGTTTAAGAGTTGCTATTATCATAAAATCACCTAATCCCTTAGTTTCTTTCCAGTAAGATTAAGAAATATTTCTTCAAGGTTTGAATCTTTTATGGTAAAGTTTTCTATTGTTAAATTTCTATTTTCTATTAGTTTAAATATATTTGTAAAGTTTAGTTCCTTCTTATTTACTTTAACTATTATTTTATTTTCATCAACTTCACTATTTAAAACACCAGTTATTAAATTCAGTTCCTCTTGAATTCCATTTTCAATCCTATCTAAATATATAGTTAATATTGAACTACTTCCATACATTGTCTTTAACTCACTTTTCTCACCATAAGCAATTTCTTCACCTAGGTCTATAATAAATATTTTATTACATAAGGCTTCTATTTCTTCCATATAATGTGATGTATAAATTATTGTTGTACCTTCTTTATTAATTTTTCTTAAATAATCAAATATATTATTTCTAGATTGTGCATCTACACCTACTGTTGGTTCATCTAAAATCAGAAGGTCTGGCTTATGTAAAACAGAACAACCTAAGTTTAATCTTCTTTTCATTCCACCAGAATATTTTTGAACTTGTTTTTTATCTTTAGGGTCAAGTCCTATTAGTTCCAAAACTTCTGTAATTCTCTCTTTTAAAACCTTCCCTTTTAGTCCATACATTCTTCCAAAATACTCTAAATTATCCTTGGCTGTTAAGTTTTCAAAAATCGCTAATTCTTGAGGAACAAGACCTATTCTTTTCTTTATTCCTATGCTGTTATTCTTATAATTCATGCCAAATAATTCTATACTTCCAGAATCCTGTCCCAGTAATCCACAAACTATTTGTATTAAAGTTGATTTTCCCGCTCCATTTGGCCCAATTAATCCAAATAAATCCCCTTCTTCTACTTCCATAGTTACATTATTTAAAACTTTTTTATTATCATAAGATTTATTTATTTTTTCTACTTTTAAAATATTCATATAATACCTCCTAAGTTATATATTACTAGATTATTATTAAATTAAATACTGCCTTTAGTAACTAAAAAACCATGACTTTAGTCATGGTTTAGCCTTATCTTAAATTGTTGTCATAAGCAAATATTACTATTTGGGTCCTATCTCTTAGTTCTAATTTTTGAAGAATTGAGGAGATATTGTTTTTAACCGTTCCTACAGATAAATATAATTGGTTAGCAATTTCTTGATTGCTGTAGCCTTCAGCTATAAGTTTAATTATTTCTAATTCTCTATTTGTTATCTTGTAATTATCTATATTTATTTCTTTTTTATTTGAATTCTTACTATTTAAGATTATTTCAGACACTTCACTGTTTAAAACTACATTTCCATAATAGGCCGATTTTATTCCACCTATTATGGATTCTGGATCACTATCCTTTAATAAATAGCCAGAAGCTCCTAAACTTATTGCTTCGTTTATATATTCTGTATCTTTAAATGTTGTAAGAATTAATATTTTTGTATTTCCTTTTCCATACTCATTAATTAATCTAATAGCATCTATACCATTTGATTCTGGCATACGTATGTCTAGGAGAATTACATCTATTTCTTTTTCCTTAAATTTTTCAAATGCTTCTTTTCCTGAACTTGCCTCTTCAACAACTTCTATTTCATTATCTAATGTAATTAATATTTTTAAACCTTCCCTTATTAATTTTTCATCATCAACTAACATTACTTTTATCATATTTACCTCTATAAAAAGCTATATTAACAGAAAACCCCTTTTGTTTTCCTGTTTCTATTGTTAAACTTCCTTTATTTTCCTTAATTCTTTCTTCTAGGGCTGTTAATCCAACTCCCTTTACTATTTTTTCTGAGCCAATACCATTATCTCTCATACTTAAAATTATTTCATCTTCTTTATAAAATAAATTAATATAGATTAAAGAAGCTTTTCCGTGTTTAATACTATTGGAAATAAATTCCCTTACTGCATTTAGAAAAACCTCTTCTATATTGTTTGGAACAGAATACCTTTTAGAAGAAAATTTGAATTTAATATCTAAGCCAGTTAACTTAGAGTTTTGATTTATTATTTCTTGTATTAGGGTTATTAGTTCGTCTTTACCAACATTTTGTGGCTTTATCCTCCTTAGGACCCTTCGTATATCATTTAGTGCTTCTGTTGCATAATTTCTTAAATTACCACTTAATTCTGCTGCTTTATCTCCATCAATTTTTGCTATTTTTTCTATTGCTGATAATTGAATTATTATTGCTGAAAGTCTATGACCAACACTGTCGTGAATATCCCTAGATATTCTATTTCTTTCTTTATTTGTATAAATTTCTTCTAGAAG
>DUUN01000489.1 GCA_012841535.1 Gallicola sp.
AAGGATAAAGATAAAGATGAATAATCCAGAATTAGTAGTAACAATAATCACAACAGTTTTAACTATTGTTAGTGCAGTGTTAGGTTTCCTAGCAACCAAAAACGAAAAAGTTAAAAGGTATTACAAGAGATATGTTGAAATAGAAAAGTTAGTTAAAGAGCTATGTGTTATTGCTGAAAACAATTATACTGACGGATCTAAAAAGAAAAAGTATGTGATCGCCAGTGTGAACACATACTTAAAACAAAATAATATTAAATTTGATATGCAGTTAATTGATTCAATGATTGAAACAGTTATTGATGTTTCTAAAAAGATTAACTAGTCAAACTCTTTTAAATCTAATTTTTTGTGTAACATATAATATTTTTTTCTAGTAGATTTTCTACTATCACCAAGCATCTCTTCAATTTGAATTGATGCATTTATTTCATGTTTTAATAATGTAATAAAGGTATTGGTTTCCTCGGAGGACAATTTGAAATCTTTAAAGCTTATCATAAAATCAAAGTTTAATCCGTGTCTAAATAATCTACCTGGGAGAGGATAATGTTTTCTATCACCGATAGCTATTCCATATCTTATATAAGGAGTAACATTTTTATGTAGTTGAGCTTTATCACTATAAGTTATTGCGTCATGAGTAGTAACAGAAGATACTTTTAATTCAATAATGACTCTAGGTTTGATTACACCTTTGATTTCTTCGTATACTAAAATGTCAGTTTCATAAGGTGCAGTATTACTTTCTAGTTCATTAAAACTAGAATCATAAGAAATAATTTCACGAGCATAAGGTACCTTAACAAAAGGTTTAACTTTTATATTTTCACCCAAGTTTGAGTTGTTTAATAACTCCTCAATTAAATAAGTCCATTGTTTTTCATTCAAAATAATCACTCCTTCACATTAAAATTATAACATATTAAGTGAGGTAAAGATTGAAACTTTTTCAAATTCAAAAAAATTTAGATTTAGATTTGACTTTATTGTATAATGACTTCATGTAGATTGGAGTTGTTATTAAATGAAAAAATAAACAGCAAGACTTGGTGTTATCTATGCATCTAATAAACTAGGGTTAGAAGATGGAGTAGAAGTGTTATATAGAGATAGAGATTTCTTTCAGTTTGATCATCAAGGAGCTATTTTTATACCAGCAACTTATACGATAGTTTTTAATACTGATTGGCTTAACTCAATCCATGATGAAGAGATATTAAGATGTGCATTTCATGAAACAAGACACGCATATCAAAAAGCATGTATTGATTTTCCAGATATGATGGTTTTAGATGTAGAAGAAGAAACTGTTAAAAAGTGGAAGTTTGAGTTTGATAATTATACTCATGATGAGTCGAAAGGATATGATTTTCAAGAGCTAGAAAAGGATGCAAATGAGTTCGCTGATAGGCTGCTTAAAGAGTTAAATGAAAAAAATAAATAAAATATAATCATATTAAATCTGAAAAAGTCATTATATAAACTACAAAAAGATATTATGAATTTAAATAATGTGTGGTATAATATTATTATATTATTAATGAGGTGATCAAATTGAATCAAAAAATTGTCGAGAAAAGTTATTTAAGTTTAATATGGTTTGCTTTATGGAGTTGGGTTTTATTATTTATTCCACTATTGGTAAGATTTTTAAAAATTTACACAAGAAAATATAGCTATGATGATAAAAACCTTTATATTCAAGAGGGTGTTTTAAGTAAAACATCCATTACAGTTCCTTTATATAAAGTTGAAACTATTAGAGCTAATGCTAATATTTTAGGAAATGGTACATTGCATATTAACTCAGGGGCTCGTGGAGTAACTTCAGGAATGAACAATTTAGAGTATGTTAAAGGTGTAGCTAGGTATCAAAATGTATTGGCACAAGTTGTTGAAAAAGCAAGAGAAGATAAGGGAATTAAATCAGTTGACATGTTTTAAATTAAATAAGGCTACTTAAATGTAGTCTTTTTTAATGATTTTATATCTGATACATTACTTTCGAATAGCCTTTCAAATGAAAAGTTGTCATTTTAAATTTTAATATTATTTAAAGTCGAATAGCTTTTTAAATGATATAATAGGTGTAAAAAGATTTGTAATATCTTATGAGTTTAATGATGTTGTTGGCTTTACTATGCTGATAAGTCGATTTCACATAATGTTGTATTTCGTTATAAATAAGCTTTTAATTTGGGTGCATTTCGTTATAAGTAAGCTTTTTTGCAATAACAAAGACTTTCGAACCCTTTAGGCTCATTTGGCCGAAGGTGAAAGTCTTTTTTTAATGCTTTAATAAAGCAGTTATGTTATTAAATTCAACGTATTAAGATTTCGGTCTAGAGGTTATTATTAAAATAATCATTTTCAAATTCATTTGGTGTTTTGCCTTTTAATGCAGCATGTGGCCTATAATCATTATAAAAATCAATGTATTCATCTATCGATTCCTTTAATTCCAAAGTGGTTTTATATTGATTCCTGTAAATTTCACTTTTCTTAATATAAGAAAAAAATGATTCAACAACTGCATTGTCATATGGATTAGCAGTATTAGAAAACGATGCTTTAATACCTAATATTTTTAATAGATTTGAAAATTTAATAGAAGTATATTCGGAACCTCTATCAGAATGAAACATTAAATCTTTTGGTTCATTTCTACTTTTAAAGGCATCTTTTAATGTATTAGAAACTAAGTTAGCATTAGTTTTATAATCTACTCTATAAGATATTACTTTCCTAGAAAACAAATCAATAATAACACATAAATAAAATGTCGTATCTAATACATATATTTCAGTTATATCACTTACCCAGACTTCATTTGGATTTTCTCTAGTAAATTCTGATTTAAGTCTATTTTTTAAAAACTTATTTTTGTTTTCAACAGGTACAAACTTTTTTCTTCTAGCATTAACTGGTTTAATACCCAATTCATTAAT
>DUUN01000454.1 GCA_012841535.1 Gallicola sp.
GTCATAAATATCGAACCTACTCCATATTGACTCTTAACATTGATTTTTCCACCCATTAGTTCTACTAACTTTTTAGTTATTGCTAAACCTAGTCCTGTTCCTTCTACAGTTGTATTTTTTTCAACTTTTAATCTTTCAAATTTTGTAAATAACTTTGAGATATGTTCATCTTTTATTCCCATTCCGGTATCTTGAACACTGATAATTAAATAACTAACATCATCTTTATTAATACATTTTACATTAAAAAATATTTGCCCCTTAGCAGTATATTTAACTGCATTGGTTAATAGATTAGTGACAATCTTCTTTATATTAGCCCGATCTCCATATAATTGATAAGGTATATCTTCAGCAATTTTATAATTAAATATAATTGGTTTTTCGCCAATTCGTGATTTAACTATTTTTACTAAACCTTCAAATTCTTCCCTTGGATTATACAATACTTCAACTATTTCCATCATATTTGATTCAATTTTTGAAACATCTAATACTCCACCCACTATTTCTAATAATGTATCTGATGATTTAATAATATCTTTAGCATAATCATTGGCTTCTTGTGGTAAATTATCCACTTCTAAAATAGCATGAGAAAACCCGGTTATTGCATTAAGAGGTGTTCTAATTTCATGACTCATACTAGCTAAAAAGTCACTTTTAGCAAGATTTGCTCTTTCTGCTTCACTTTTTGCTATATTTAAACTCTCAATCATTTTAAGATCAGGGTTTTCAATTGTAAAATACATTAAAACACAAATAAGGGTTTCGACATAAGTCATTAATAAATATTGAGGATAATAATTTTGAATAACCGCGGCTGCTCCCCCAATTAATAAAAACATAAATATCGGTAAATACTTTTTATTTCTTACTTTACGATAATTTTTAATTAACATTACTAACATTACTAGTAGGGCTATTCCTGAAATAAGATAAGTAAATTGAACACTTAAACCCTTTGTATATCTAATAGATAAATCATTGATTATAACTACCTGAATTGGTAAATTAATAAGAATAATCGCGATAACTATGTAAAATAAAACAAATATTGGTACTCTTTTTTTATTTATAACATTCTCACTTCTAGTCATACTATAAACATAATAAGAAATAGTTGAAATCCACAAGATTAAATATAATAAATAAGCTTTATAAATAATGACACTTAAAAAGTAATTATTAAAATAAATACTTGAAGCATAAGAACATAATATTTCCAAAATCAAACCAAAAAAATTAGCGACTATTAATGTCTTAAAAATCCAAGTTTCTTTTGTTTGAACATGACCTTTACTAAAAAATAAATAAATAATGATTATACTAAATGGCAAGGCAGCCAAGGGAAAAAATATTCCAGTTCCCATAATTATTCATCTCTTCCTTGTTATTATCCATCTAATTATATCATATTTAAAAATAATCTAAGTAAAAAAAGATGCTTAAACATCTTTTTTGTAAACTCTATATTTTTTTAACTAGTTGATTATCTTGTTTTAACTTTGTGTTTTTTAAGGCTTCACTTTCAAGGAGTGCATAATCTATTTTATCTGTTCCCTCTCTTCTTGGCATTAGAGAAATAAATTCAAGAGAGTCTGGAATTTCAAAATCCTTTAGTTGTTCTTTTTCTTGGTTGATATTAATTACTGGCTCTAGTAAATTAAGATAAATTTTTTCTTTTAATTGTTCACTTGGAACTAATCCTTCATCTAAAACTATATAAGCCTTATTGACATATAATTTTTTATCATCCGGTACTTTTACAACAGCACATTCACTGATTCCTTCTAAGTTAGAAATAACCCTTTGAACATGATCACAATAAACCTTATTTAATGATGAATCAATATAAAATCTTGATTCTCTTCCCTTTAAAGTAAAATAACCATCTTCATCTATCGAGCCAATTGTTCCTGTTTTAAAATATGTTTTAGAACCTTTTTTATATTTAACTTCCTTAGTTAACTCTGGTTCTTTATAATATTCTTTAAAAACATGTTTACCAGATACACATAATAAACCTTCTTTATGATATTTTTTTTCTTCCATAGTTTCAGGATTTACAACCATTGCATCTGTTCCGACTAAAACTTTACCGACAGTTCCTGGACGAACTTCAATACCTGTTGGATTTGTTCCACAGCTCACCGTTTCAGCATTACCAGAACCATTCCCAAGTTCAAAGTCTATAGCTCCGTGACTTTTAAAAAATTCTATACCTTTTTCATATTGATTAATTGGTAAGAAGTCTCCCCCTGAAATATATGTAGTAACAGATGATAAGTCTTGATCTTCTTTGACATTATTCATTATAAGACTTAATAAAGCCGGACTACCAAAAATAATATTAGGATTTTTCGCTAAATAATAACTGATAGTTTCTGGTGAAATATCTGGAGCTAAAATCGCTGTTTTCTTACTCATTAAAGTCATTAAAAGTGATGTTGCAAAACCATATGGATAAGAAAATGGCACGCATACTAAAGATGTTTCTCCTTTTAATGATTCAACTTTACTATCATTTTTTAAATATATTCCTGCAGCAATAATATTTTCATTTGTTAAGACGACTGATTTTGGTTTACCTGTTGTTCCACTTGTAAATAAAATCAAAGAATTATCCTTAGAAGAAATATTTGGTAAGCCTTTATTTATATATTTTGCTACATCACCCAAAGCATTGTAACTAATAAATTGTGAATTATTGATTGGATCAAGTTCAAGATTTCTACTATTGATTTTATTCTTATTTAAAGTAATAATATGTTGAAGATTAGATTTCTTTATATATTTTGTATTTTCCTCTTCTGTTTTAGCATAGTTAAAAAATACAGATGATTCAAATAGATTTAAGTAATCTGTTATTTCCTCAACTGATGCTCCTGGATTTAAAAATGTTGTAACTGCCCCAATTCGATTAGCAGCTAAAAATATTACAACTGCTTGATAAAGATTTGGCATTGAAACAGAAATAATATCTCCTTTTTTGATTCCAAAAGCTTTAAGTGATCTAGATACTGTTACTGCATCATCAAACATTCTTTCATAACTAACAGTTAAATCTAAAGAATTAACCGCATCCTTAGCTTGATTAAATTTATTTAACAAATAAATTGTACTATAAACACTCAAACTAGGTATTATTGGGTTTCTAGCAAAAAATGAATATCCTTTGTTATGAGGTTTATCAATAGATGCGTAGCCCGTTAATTTTTTTTCTTTCATTATAAGTTTCCTCCCCTAATTGTTTGTTAAAATAACATGTATATTGAAAATAGTCAATTTAACTTACCATTTATTTAAATATTTTAGCACTAGTTCTAAGAGTTGGATTGATAATTATTCTTAAAGTGACACTACAAGAGGATCATTACTAAGTAAATGTTTAAAATACCAATTTTTCATATTTTTACTCTTAAAATTTGATTGTATTATATAATGCAATCTAATATATTACAATAATTTACCAACATTTAAATTTTTATTTCTAAATTATTTTTTTCACTTAAACCATATTCAGTTAATTCATAAATTACATCACATACTTCATTAATATATTTTCGATCATGAGAAATACTAATTATTGTTCCCTTAAAGTTTTTTAAAATATTCCGAATAACTGGATTAGATAAAGGACTTAAATTTCTTGTTGGCTCATCTAAAAGTAAAACATTACATTTATCGATTATTAATTTTATCAGGAGCAACTTTGCTTTTTGACCGCCACTTAACTCTTTAATTAAACCACTTGCCTCTTCATTAGTAAATTTCATACTACCAAGTAAAGTCCTTGATTTTGTTAATTCTTCTTTAGATGCTGCTGGAGTTAAATAGTTAATTACCAGTTCATTTAATGGGAGTGAATCTTCATAATTTTGAGGCATATAACCCAGATTTATATCATTTCTATACTTCAATAATTTGTGAATTTCTTTAAAAAGTGTTGTTTTCCCAATACCATTTTTACCGATAATTACAAGATGCTTAGGCCCACTTATATTTAATTTAATATTACTAGCTAATAGTTTATTATCTATTTTTAATTTAGATATATCTAAATCTAAAATCATTTTATTATTAGGAATTAAGATATCGTTTTCAAACATTAAATTTATTGCCTCTTCAACATCTGGTATTTCTAAAAAGTTTTCTTTATCTTTTTCAAATCTTTTTTCTTGCGATTTAAGAGTTTTTATTTTTTTCTTCAAAAGTCTTGCTCCTGCTGGATCAGCTCGAGAAATCACTTTTTGTTCATGTTCAACTTTTTGATATATTTGTCTAAATTTTTCCATTTGTTTTTGATAATTTGATTTTTGTTTTTTAGCAACCATTTCTTGCTTTTGTAAAAGATTAAATCTTTTTTCAATATACTCTGAGTAAGTAATTCTTTCTATTGTATATAAACTTTCTGTCTTCTTTTTAATTTGCTCAAAATGAATTATTCCAGTAGCGGTATTCTCAAGTAAAGTTTCATCATGGGAAATAAAAATAATTGGAATATTTAGTTTATTAATAAAATCTTCTAACCA
>DUUN01000247.1 GCA_012841535.1 Gallicola sp.
ATATTTAGGTGTTTATTTAGGAGATAACTGGAAATATGTAGAAGTTCTAGTAAAAGAATACCTACAATTACAACTATTACTGAGTATTCTTTTACTAGAACTTCTACATATTTCCAGTTATCTCCTAAATAAACACCTAAATATGTAATTATACTATTCCAAATTAAAGATCCTAGTGCTGTATAAACAATAAACCTTATAGGATTCATCCTAAACATTCCTGCTGGAATAGAAATTATAGATCTTACTATTGGTAACATTCTACAAAGAAATATAGAAATATTTTCATATTTCAAATATATATTTTTAGCTCTCTTAAGATTAGTTTCGTCAATTTTAAGAACTTTATTTCCCTTTCTAAATATTTTTCTAATTTTTACATTATTTATATAATATCCTATATAATATAGAATAATTGCCCCTACTACTGAGCCTAATGTTGCTGAAATAACAACTCCTAAATACTTTAAACTTGTAGTAGTTGTAAAAAAACCTCCTAATCCTAAAATTATTTCTGACGGGATTGGAGGAAATATGTTCTCTATTAATATAAGGAAGAAAATTCCAAAATAACCATAATTATCTACAAAATGTATTATAAAATCTTCCAAATTCATCACCTATTCAATTATAACATAGAATTATATTCTATAATATTACAAAGGTATTACAATAAAGTCTTATTAAATAAAAAGAAGTAAGATAGTAAAATCCTACTCCTTGTTAATTCTTAGATTTGATTTTTTTCAATCTGAAAAATTCTTCTATATTTTTTTCTTCGAGAATTTCCTCTGTTTCCTTGATAATATTTTTATACCTTGGTATTTGAATTTTATCAAGAGCATTTGCCCGCTTCTTAGTCTTTTTTATTTCTTTAGCTAAATTATAGACAGTATTTTCTATTTCTGCTAGCTCATAAATAATATCCTTTATTTTTATAAATTCTTTTATTGCCTTATCAAAGGCTGGATTAGTATTGTACATTCCAAAATCTATATAGTTATCATTGTCTTTTTTATAAAAAACAGTTGGAACCATTGCTCCCATTATAGATTTGTAAATTATGTTATAATTTTCTTCCTTACTTATTCCTTCAGCTATATTTCCTAGATTTTCCCTACCCATTGTTATAGTAGCTTCTTTTAAAAGACTATATGCATTTTCAAATTCTACTGCTATTTTTTCTTGAAGCTCTTTAGACTTATCTACTAATGACATCATTTCTTTTACTAATACCACTCTTTTTCTATCCAATAGGTCATAGCCTTTTTCTGCAAAATCCAATGATTTCTTTACCTTTATTAAGTTTCCCTTTGTAGGTGTAATTTTATAAACAGCCATAACATCATCACCTATTTAAGATACTTATTCTTTAATTCTGGAGCTATTCTATCTAAATCCTCTTTAGGTAAAATTTTTATTAAATCCCAAGCTAAATTTAAAGTGTCAAAAATACTTCTATTATCATATAGATCTTGCTTTATAAATTTATTTTCAAACTCCTTGCCAAATTCCAGATATTTCTTATCTGAGTCAGATAGGTCATCTGCTCCAATAATTTGAGCTAAATCCCTAACCTCCTGTACTTTTGAATAGGAAGCAAATAATTGATTTGCTATACTTTGATGGTCTTCCCTAGTAAACCCTTCTCCTATACCGTCTTTCATTAATCTTGACAAGGACGGTAATATATTTATATTAGGGTAGATGTCCTGTTGCATTAACTCTCTCGATAAGGTAATTTGTCCTTCTGTTATATATCCTGTTAGGTCTGGAATAGGATGGGTTATATCATCATTTGGCATAGTTAATATAGGAATTAAGGTTAAGGAGCCTGCTGAATCTTCAATCATGCCTGCTCTTTCATAAATAGAAGCTAAATCTGAATACATATAACCTGGATACCCCTTTCTACTAGGAACTTCTTCTCTCATAGAAGAAATTTCCCTTAGGGCTTCTCCGTAGCTTGTTATATCTGTCATAATTACTAAAACATGTTTTCCCTTTTCAAAGGCTAAATATTCTGCAGCTGTTAAAGCACATTTTGGAACAATTACCCTTTCCATTATTGGATCATCTGCATAATTTATATACATAACAACATTTCCTAAAACTCCAGAATTTCTAAATTCATTTTCAAAGTATAAGGCTTCATCATGTTTTACTCCTATAGCAGCAAAAACTATGGAGAATTCTTGACTTTCATCTCCAATTATCTTTGCTTGTCTTACTATTTGAGCTGCTAATTTATTATGGGGCATACCGGCTCCTGAAAAAATCGGTAATTTTTGTCCTCTTATTAAGGTTGTTAAACAATCTATAGAGGAAATTCCCGTTTGTATAAAGTTTCTTGGATATACTCTTGATACAGGATTAATTGGCCTACCATTAATATTGTAATTATTTAATGAATATATTTGACCTAATCCATCAATAGGTTCACCAACTCCATTAAATTTACGTCCTAAGATTTCTTCAGACAAGGGTAATTCAAAAGGTTTAGCACTAAAAGAAACTTTAGAATTTTCACCACTAATACCTGTTGTATCTCCAAATACCTGAATTACACCAGTGTTTCCAATAATTTTTACCACTTGTCCTAAATAATTACTTTCTCCTGTCTGTACTTTTACAACTTCACCAAAGAAAATATCGGAGACTTCATTAATTTCTATTAAAGAGCTTTCTATTTTACCTAATTTTGTATATTCTTTTAACATGAATTCTCCTTTCTAATAATTTGACATTAAATCTTCAAAGTACATTTTAATTTTTTTATTTATACTATCTATTTGTGACAAGTCATCATTTGAAATATTATATTTCATATTTACAATTTCGTTATAAATCTCGCCACTAATTATTTTTGAAATTGGTATATTTTTATTTACAGCCTTTATTCCCTCTTCATAATAATTGTCAATAATTTTCAACATTTCGTATTGTTTTTTTATAGGAACATAGGTGTCTATATTATGAAAAGCATTTTGTTGTAAAAATCCTACTTTCACCATTTTCGCTATAAAAATAATTAAACGTTGGTCGTCTGGTAGAACATCTTCTCCAACTAACATTACAATTTCTTGTAATTTATCCTCTTCAAATAATAATTTCAAAATTTTATTTCTTAAAGAAACAACATCTGCTCCTATGCTTTCTTCATAATTTTCCCTTAAATCTTCAACATATTCTGAATATGATGTTAACCAGTTTATAGCAGGGTAATGTCTTGAATAGGCTAGCTCCTTGTCTAATCCTAAAAACACATTAACATATCTTTTTGTGTTTTCTGTTACTGGCTCAGAAAAATCTCCTCCTGGTGGAGATACAGCCCCAATTATTGTTACAGACCCCTCTCCGTTTCCTAATGTTTCAACATATCCTGCTCTTTCATAAAATTGTGCAATTCTTGATGGTAAATATGCCGGATAACCTTCCTCTGCCGGCATTTCCTCAAGTCTTCCTGAAATTTCCCTTAGAGCTTCAGCCCATCTTGAAGTTGAGTCTGCCATAATTGCAACATCATAACCCATATCTCTAAAATATTCTGCAATTGTAATTCCTGTATATATAGAAGCTTCCCTTGCTGCTACAGGCATATTAGATGTATTTGCAATTAAAACAGTTCTTTCCATTAAAGGTTTGTTGGTATTTGGATCTATTAATTTAGGAAAATCTTCCAGAACTTCTGTCATTTCATTTCCTCTTTCACCACATCCAATATAGACTATAATATCGGCGTCAGAATATTTTGCTAATTGATGTTGAGTCATGGTCTTTCCTGTACCAAATCCTCCTGGTATAGCAACTGTTCCTCCTTTTGCTATAGGGAAAAATATATCTAAAACCCTTTGACCTGTAGTAAGAATTTTGTCTACCTTTAATCTATTTTTTATTGGACGAGGTTTTTTTATTGTCCATTCCTGGTATAGTTTTAAAGCTACTTCTTCACCTTTTTCTGTAACTAATACAGCTATTGTTTCATTTATATTATAATTTCCATTTTCTTTTACTTTCTTCAAAGTACCAGATAAGCCAACAGGTACCATAATCCTATGGGTAATTATATCGGTTTCAGGAACTTCTGCTATAATTTGACCTTCTGAAACAAAATCTCCATCCTTTACCTTGATTTTAGTTTCCCAAAGTTTTTCTTCATCAATGGAAAGTAGTCCTACACCTTCCGGTATAAAAGTTCCGTACTTTTCTTTTAATAAATTTAATGGTCTTTCTATACCATCAAACATATTTCCAATTAATCCCGGTCCTAATTTTAAAGATAAAGGTTTATTTGTATGAAGTATTTTGTCGTAAGGTCTAAGCCCTTCTGTTTCTTCATAAACCTGTATTATTCCTTCATTGTCCTCTAGACTAATAACTTCCCCTATTAACTTTTTTTCTCCTACAAGAACCATTTCTTTAGCCTTAAAACTTTCCATATTGTTGCCGGTAATAACCGGTCCATTAATAGATTGAATTATTCCATTTTCATTATTCAATTTCATCACCTACTTTATTGATGAATTCTTGAACATATAGGCCTATTGTATTTCTATCTTCCTTAATAGCTTCTTTAATACTATTATTGTAGATAATATTTTCTTTTTTGTTTAATACAATAAACCCACCTATTTCTGATTCATCTAATACTTCAAATCTTTCCATATTAGAGTCAAATCTTTTTATATCATCTTTTAATAAAAATATAGTATTGTTCTCATCGCCTAAAAAATCTTTTAGTTCCCTTTTCAGATTTTCAAAATATTTTTCTGTCCTAGTATATTCCCTGTATTTTTCCTTCAATTCCTTTGAGATTTCCTCAATTAGTTCTTCTCTTAATTTTAAGACAGATTCTTTTTCCGTATTTTTTATTAGTTCTATTTCTTCATTCTTTTTAATTTCAAGCTTATGTTTTTCCCTTTTTAGCTTTTTATCAAATTTTTTTCTTAACTCTTCTTCATAACTAGTTAAATTTTTAGCTAAAGTTTTATTATACTCTTCAAGTTCCTTATTGAAAAAATTCAACTTTTTATCGTAAGTTATCTTTTTAAAAAGATCGTATTTATTTTCTAGTAAAAGCATAATTAACCTCTAATCTATTTTTACTCCTAAGGATTCCTTAACATATTTCATAATAAAATCCTTATCTTTTAAGCCAGCTTCTCCAGGTATAGTAACTATTAAAGGCAATTTACCTCTTTCCCTATGGGATAAGATTAAGTCAGATAATAAATTATTAATACCTTCTGTAATAATAACTATTCCTCTATTTTCATCTTCTATACTATTGGTAAACAATCTTCTAAGCTCATCCTCATCTTCAGAAAAGCCTGTTTCTATACCTGCTAACTCCATTCCTAAAATTACATTTAATTCATTTGAAATTGCTATGCTTTTCATTTAAAGTTTTCCTAATATTAAGATAGAAATAACTAAGCCGTAAATTGGTATCCCTTCTGCCAATCCTACATATATCATAGTTTTACCAAGTATTTTAGGATCTTCTGAAACGGCACCTAAGGCTGCTGAACCAACAACGCCTACTGCATAGCCTGTACCAATTGTGGCCATACCAGTAGCTAAAGCTGCTGCTAAAAGTCCTAAGCCATTTACCTCAGTTGCTCCTGTTGTAGCTGCAAGTGAAGAAGAAGGTGCTAATAGAACTATTGTCATTAATAATAAAGGTACAAAACTAAATAAATTAATCTTTAAAGCTTTCTTGATTTTTTTCTTTGAATTATCGGTGTTTTTATATATTAAATAAACTCCTGAACTAATAGTTAATATAACTACTATTATTGCTGATGCTAAAATAAAATACATATTACATTCCCCCTAAAATTTATTTTTACTTGGAATAAAATCTATTCCATCACCTTTATAATACTTACTAAACATTTCATAATACTCAAGCCTTAAAGATTGAATAAATACTATTAAGCCCTCTAGACCCATAATTACAATATTACCAATTATAATCATAGTTAAATTTCCCACCTTGGTACCTATCATATTTCCAATTGTAGTAAAAGCTATAAACAAACCAATATGGTTAATTGCAAAAGCTCCTACTCTTATAAATGAAACTGTTCCACTAAATATGGATATTAGAGTTTCTATAATAGAAAATGACCCTTCAATGTAATAACTAGATGCTGCCTCACCATTATATAAATTTTCTTTTTTCTGTAATTTATTTGCTAGTGGTTTTTTCAATACTATAATTAATATACAAAGTCCTATTAAAATGGCATTTAATTCTATTGGCATTATTTTAAAAGATAAGGCTAAATTTAAAGCAAGACTTAGAATAAGCAAGTAAAGAATTAACCCTGTAATTCCCTTTTCTCCAAAAGCCAATTCCTCTAAGTTTTTTTCTCTTTTTAAATTATAAATACCTAGGCCATAGGACATAAGTAGTAATATAATCCCCATTACTATTGCCATAATTAAAATTGTATTAATACTTTCATAAGGTCTTATTAGTAAGGCCGGAATAACAGTTTCAAGTCCAAAAAATGAACCATATAGAAAACCAAAAATCACCGAACTAGAACCTAATCTAACTATTAATCCACCAAAATCCTTGTTTTTAATTTTTGATAGGAGAATTCCTGCAAGGACAAAAACTAAACCCTGCCCAACATCTCCAAACATTGCTCCAAATAAAATCATATAGGTTATTGCAAAAAACGGAGTCGGATCTAATTCTTCATAATTAGGTGTGCCATACATTTTTACTAGCAGCTCAAAAGGCTTAAAAAAAACATTATTTTTTAATTTGGTTGGTGGTGTAATTCCTTCATGGTCATCCATATTATTAAATTGAATAAGTATTTTATACTTACTTTTCAATTCCTTCTCTAATTTTTCACTATCACCTTTTCCAATCCAACCAGCTAAATAAAAATAATGGTCACTTATGGCTATATTATTTTTTAAGTTTTCTATATTTAATTTATTATACTTTTCAATTAAAAATGTTCTTAATTCATTAGAATATTCCTTTTTAAATTTTTCAATTTCTTTTAAAATGTTGTTTTTTTCATTTAATAAATTCAATTTTTCATTATTTATTTTTTCTATAATTTCTAAAGGAGTACCTAAATAATTCTTAGGTAAGACCATTTCTTGGAAATTTAAACTTCTTAAAGTTCTGTTTATATCAACTTCCATATCTGTAGGATAAATAATTAAATACACTTCTCCTTCTTCCATAGAACTTAAATGAAAAATAGCAGCAAAAATATTCTCATAGTTTTTCTTTAATTTTAATCTGTCATCTTTTCCTAAAATTCCAAACCTATATTTAAAGTTATTCATATTATACAAGTCTTCAATTTTAATATTTAAATTTTTAAATTTAGAAAAAAGATTTGAAAGTTGATTTTTTTCTGCAATTTTACTATCTATTTCTTGAAGCTTTTCTGTGTTTTCAAGAAGTAATTCATAATAACCTTGAATTTCATTTTCCTTATATTTTTTTAGCTTTGCCTTGTTTTTTTCTAAGTTAAATTCTAAATAGTCATTTATTCTATTTAATTTGTTTTCTTCTTCCCTTGTATTAATTTTAGATTTATATTTTCTAATATAATTAAAATCAACTGCCATATTTACATTTTCATCATTTATTGGAAAAAGAAATTCACTATGGGATATTAGGTCATTTGCATCGACTATCTGGACAAAGTTTTTTTCAACTATATCTGATATAACATTATCCATATCTGAAATATTGCCGATAATATTCATCATTAACATTTTTTCAGATTTCATATTTAACTCCTTTCTATATTTCTAATTAAATAATTTCTAGTTTCATTACTGCTAAGATTATAATTTTTAGATTCTAGAATTGCGCCAATATCCTTAATATCAAAGTCGGTCATTACAACTATTCCTAGAGTCTTTTCAAAATTAAATTTATTACTTTTTATTAAATCCTTTGATTCATAATATAAATACCTATTAATTCTCCTTTCCATATAAATATCTATATTATGTTCAGAGTCAAATAAAAAACTATACTTAGTTTTTAAAATACTATCGACAAATTCCTCAAGTTCCATATATGATAAATTTTTAATATCTGTAATATTAAATAAATCGCCTCCTATTATTGTGTAATTATAAATAATAACCGGCTCAATATTATAGAATTTTTTTCCTCTATATATCCAACTTAAATTGTATAAATCTATGAACTGTCCATAAAACTTTTTAATAATTTTCTCATTTTCCTTATTTAAACATCTACTTTCAAAGAAAATACTAGAATAATAATTTCTATCTAAAGACATTTCTACAAAAAACAACAAATCTCTAATTTCTTGGTTTTTATAGCCTCTTAGATATTTATAAAATTTTGTTTCTTTAAGGCTTTCATAAAATTCCTCTAAAGTTATTTCTTCCCTTACTCTTTCATAAAAGTCATCTCTTACAATTAAACTTTCCCTAGAAAAGTTTTTGTTTTTTGTAACAATATTTCTAGTTGCTTTCTTTATATCTTCTATTTCATATTTATCTAGAATAAAATCAAGTAAATTCTTATAATTTTTAGATAAAAAATAACTTAGTTTATTTAAAACGTTTAATCTATTCTTTTTTAAATCTGATTCAATTTCATTTATAGAATTGTATTTTCTATTTATAATAAATTTTCTTTCAAATAAATAGTCTACAACTTCTTCTATATTCTTGAAATTAATAAGATTTTCATAATCTTCTTCTTGTAAAAGATAATTTTTCATAGAAGATATTTTACTATTTAAAGCAGAGAATTCTTTTGCTGAACCCATTTAATCACTTTCCTCTGAAAAATGTTTTTCAAATACTTTTTCAATTATCAAGCTTTTATTTTTTTAAAAGCCTCAGTTAAATTATTAATGCGATTATTATTTTTCTCCTTTAAAGCCAACTGCTTCTTTTTTATACTGTCTTCAATTTCTTTCCTATATTCCTCTAATTTGAAATTATAATCTTTTTCATAATCATCAAATAACTTTTCTTTTTTTTTATTAAATTCTACAAGCCCCTCATTTTTTTTATTATTGAAGTCAATATCTAAATTATTAATTGACTTATCTAAATCTATTATTTCTTTAATAAAATTATCCATATAATCTCCTGCCCTTAACACATAATAAATTATAGTACTCCTCTAAGAGAAATTTGTCACGTTTTTTCCATATTTA
>DUUN01000442.1 GCA_012841535.1 Gallicola sp.
ATAACTCGGTATTAATTTTATACTATATATAAATTACTACTAAATATTATATAAGGTGTCATAGTTTATTTGTTTATTAAATAACTCTTTAAATTTATTATAATCCCCTTTACCTTCAGCCATAGCCCACATTAATTTAACAACTGTTGCTTCAATTGTCATATCAAAGGATTCTAAAATACTAAGTTCTCCCTTTAATCTTTGTCCAACTTCATAAACCATTAGGTCTGAACCTTCCATTGGAACTTGTGTTGTTATTACAATAATTTTATTGCCAGAGTATTTTTTAGATAATTTAATAAACTTATCAAATATATGTTTTGGTATTCCACCAACTCCATAGGACTCAATAATTATACAGGTATAATGTTCAAAAATAAAATCTAAAATATCCCCTTCTATTGTTGGTATTAACTTTAATAAAAATACAGAATTATTTAATTCATAGTAAAAGTTTGGTTTTTCTTGTTTTTCCTCATTTTGAATAAATCTTATAATTTTATTATCTTGAATTGTTGCTAATACAGGGTAATTCAAACTGGAAAAGGCATCATAACTCTTGGTTTTTTCCTTTCTTCCCCTTGTTCCGGCAATTACCTTGCCATTAAAAACAATTACAACATTATTGGACTTTTCACTACTAGCATAGGTTATACTGTTGACTAAATTCATTTTAGCATCTGTTATTTCATTGCTTATAGATTTTTGTGCTCCAGTAATTACAATAGGCTTTCTAGAGTTTTGTATTAAATAGGAAAGTGCCGCCGCAGTATAGGCTAGGGTATCAGTTCCATGAGTTACTACAAATCCATCATAATCTTCATAGTGTTTCTCAATTGTTTTAGTTATTAAAATCCAATTTTCCACCCTAATATCTGTACTATCTATGTTTAATAAATCCAGTGTATCAATTTCTACACCTTCAAGTTTTATATTAAGGTATTCCAATAGCTGGGTTGAACTAATTCCCGGTACTAGTCCATTTTCTGTTTTTATTGAAGCTATTGTTCCACCAGTAGAAATTATTAATACTCTTTTCATATTCTCCCTTTATTCCTCACTAAAATTCAATTTTTTTAGGAACTCGTTTTTCAAAAACATAGATTCCAGTAAACCCTAAATCCTGTAACATATTGCAAGCCTTATAAACCCCTTCTCCAATATCTTCTTTTCTATGGGCATCAGAACCTATAGTTATGATTTCTCCACCTAGTTCCCTATACCATTTTAACACTTCTTTTTTTGGATGCATATAGTTAAGACCTGCCCTTATTCCAGCAGTATTTACTTCTATTCCCTTATTGTTTTTAATAAGAAATTTTAAAATTTCCTCAATAATATCTTTATACTCAACTATATTCGGTATTGTTTTACTACTTGGAGCGTATCTGTCAATATAGTCAATATGTCCAAGGACATCAAAGTTTTTCGTATTTTCTACAGCCTTTAACATTTCTGTGTAATATAATTCATATAAATCCTTTGGAGGATATTTATAAAATAATCTATCTAAAACAATATCCTGTTCCTTTAGTGAATGAATAGAGCCAATAATAAAATCAAAGTCAAATTGTCCTGTTATTTCATCGTTTTTCTTTGCTGTTACTTTTTGAATTCCAACTTCAATTCCGTAAAGTACTTTTATTTGGTCCTTATATTTTTCTTTTAATATTTTTACCTTTTCAAAATAAGCAGGTATATCTATACCATCTTCGTAGTTGTCTGTAACTTTTACTAAATCCATATGGTCTGTTATAGCAATATATTTAAGGTTTTTATCTATTGCAGCCTTAATATTTTCTTCAATTGGTGTTTTTGAGTCAAAAGAAAACTCTGAATGGTTGTGTAAATCTATCATACTTCCTCCTATATTTAATCTATATTATAATTATACAATACTTATGTTAAATTAATTTAAACAAATAATTTTTGTATAAAATTTTCTAAAATGGCATAAAAAAAGACCATTCATAAGAATGGCCATTAATTTTACCAAACAGGTATAGTTAAATATTTATATTTGTCTATTTTTCCTATTCCAACTTTTGCAAATATTTCTTTTAATTTTCTACAAACTTCACCTTCGTGACCTGTTCCAATTCTTCTGTCATCTGCTTCTACTACTGCTGTAACCTCCATAGCAGTACCAGAGAAAAATACTTCTTGGCTGTTGTATAATTCAGTTCTTGCTACAGATCTTTCAACAACTTCCATTCCCAATTCCTCTTTTGCTAGTTTCATAACTAAAGCTCTAGTTATTCCCTCTAAAATATCATCTGAAGGTGGAGGTGTTATAAGCTTGTCATTTTTAACAAAGAAAATATTTTCTCCCGGTCCTTCACAAACAAAACCTGTATTTGTTAAAAATATTGCTTCGTCATATCCCTTACTTATTACCTCTAAACCTGCTAAAGCTGAATTTAAATATCCTGCTGTAGCCTTTGTTCTTGGTGGTAGAGAAGTGTCTGAAATTCTTCTCCAACTGGAAACTGCTACTCTTAATTCATCCTTTCCGGAATATGAATCAAGTGGTTGTGTATATATAACAATTCTGTCATCCATTTCCATTAAAGATGGTTTTAAAGTTTCAGCTCCTTTATATACAACTGGTCTTATATATGTAGTTGTTTTACAATTATTAGCTTTTAATAATTCAACTGTATAATCACATAATTCTTCAGAAGTATAAGGAATTCGCATATTTAAACATTTACAAGATTCTAAAAGTCTGTCATAATGTTCCTTCATACAAAAACCATATAATTGCTCTTCTTCATCATCCCAATAAGCTCTTATTCCTTCAAAGCAAGCTAAACCATAATTAAAAGCCTTAGATCTTATACTTATACTTACTGAAGACTCATCTACTATTTCTCCTTGATAAAATACCTTTTGTGTCATATAATCCTCCTAGTTCCTTTAGCATATTAAATTATTATGATTAATATCATATAACTTTTTCATATCTTTTGCAAGAATATAAAAAATTCTATATTATTATTATACATCATGTTGGCTATTCTTTTTTATATAAACTATTAAGAATTTAAGAATAT
>DUUN01000604.1 GCA_012841535.1 Gallicola sp.
TGAGGTATTTAAGTTGGTTAGAAATACAGCTAATTTCCCTTATTTGCAATTCATAGTTACTTATGATAGGAATTTTATTGTGAATTCAATGAAATCTTTAAGTATTAATAATCCGGATAAGTATTTAGAAAAAATATTTAATCTTGAAGTTACGTTGCCTAAATTTGATCATGAACTAACAAGAATTGCTCTGGCCAAAGAGTTAGCATTTAATTTAAAAATTGATGAGAAATATATTAGTACGATCAACACATATTTATTGAGTGATGAAGAAGATTATCCAATAGAAAGAATCTTAAAGTCCAAAAGAGATATAATGCGTTTTACCAATTCTCTTATTGTTAATATAGAAGCAATGAGTGAATCTCTTGAAAACAGCTCATTAGATGATATCGAAATAGTAGATTTTGTTTATATTGAATTACTGCGTTATAAAGACCCTGATTTTTATAATAAACTTGCAGTTGACCCCTTGTGGCAATTGGAGATATCCGGTGATTCTTATAGATACAAAAAACAAGATCAATCTATCACAGATAAACAGAACAACAAGGGAATAATACAAGATTCTTCTGAAGTAGATTCAGAGGATTTGTTTAGTAATAGAGAAGAGATGTATTATAATATAAAAAGTAGGTACCTAAAAGAGGAAGAAGTGATTGCTGCTTGTATGGAGAATTTATTTCCTAAAGGGGGTAATGGAGATATAAATTCAATTTCTAAACTCAGATCCTTCGATCAATATTTCATGTATAGGTTTGATGAAAAGAATATTACAACAACCGAAACCATTCGACTTCTTCTTGAAAAGAACACGGAAAAGCAATTGAGTCAAATTGAAGAATACTATTTAAATAAAAAAGAAAAAGAAGTTTTTAGTATGGTTGACTACATTGTTTCCAATTTCTATGACGAATCATGGAATGAAGATACTGAATCGCCGTATTATTATAAATATGTACTAAACCTCATTCATACGGTATTAGAATCAAAGAATGATAAACTTATTGAAGAAGTTGTAAATGCATGTTCTTCAATTTTTAAACAATCAGTATATCGTGATTTGGATTATTACCTTGAAATTTTGCGATTATGGGATAAGATTCTCGCTATGGACATGTTAATAGATAGGAATATATTAATGGGATTATTGTACAAAGATAATTTGCAATCAAAAATAAGAAGGGAATTAACAAATGATGATTCAAAAAAAATTGAAAAATTCCTTCGCGAATCTGTTAGTTTAGTACAGATGTCTAATTTCATTTATGAATATTTGTATCCGGAAAACAATGTACCAGGACTAATGGTAAGCAAACCCATACTTAAAGATATACAGCTATCCTATTTCCTTAAGTATGCAGAAAGAGGAAAAGTAAATAAAGATTGTATTACATTATTTAGAAACTGTGCCGATATTGCACCTAAAACGAGAAATTATTTATGGAATAAAACTGCTTCCTCAATTCTCAGAGAGTTAGTGGATAAAGATCCACAAGGGTATATATCGATTTATATAGCAATGGATAATTTTTATATTTCTCCATATTATTGGAAGCCAATATTTGATGATAATGCACAAGAAATGGAGAAATATTTGTTTGCAGATGATAAAAATACGCTTAAAGGAATAGAAGATGCAAGAACAGTATGGAAATTATATAAGTACAACGACTATAAAGATGTTCAAATAAATAATCTTCAATGGGAAAACATGAACCAAGATATTTTAATTCCTCATTTAGGTGGATTACTAAATGAAACGCTTGAAATAAAGGATAAATTGGAAGCGATGAAAGAATCATTTAAAACAGATCAATTGATTGTATTAAAAGACAAATTAGAATCTTCAGAGCTTTATTTAGCACTAAATGGAAAGTTGATTAAAGAGATTGATAATCTGTTAGCGAATAACTTTCCAATATCATCAAAGAAGTGATAGACAAATAGTTTAATTTGTTTTATACAATTATAAATGAGTGTTGCAGTTTTTTTAAAGAATAATCTCAGAAACATCCCACCAAGTATTGGGCGTCTTATTAATAGATTTCCTTATGATTATAGACCAGGGATAGGAAAGGTTTATCGACAAAGGAAAAGTGAGATTGAGGCTTTTGCTAATTTTACATCAGATGAAAAAAGAACTTTCATCTTTGATAGGATGAAGCATATTGTGGAGTTTGCTTATAATAATGTTCCGGCTTATAAGTCATATTATAACGATCAAGGATTCAATCCTGCGTTATTAAAATCTTTTGATGATATTAATCTTATTCCTTTAACAAGTAAATCTATATTAAGTAAATATGATTTGGAGGCAAGGTCTTTTGCAAAAAAGGGACGCTATATAGTTAATACCGGTGGTTCATCCGGCACTCCTTTTAGCTTTTATATTCAGCCCGATTCTATGGGGCATGAGTGGGCTCATATGCACACTATATGGGATACTCTTGGCTTTAATGTTGCAGATTTTAAGCTTGGCTTTGGAGGTAGAAGCGATATTAAGGATTTTGTTGATTATGATGTGGTGCGTAATTCATTTGCAATCGATTTATATGCAAATTACGCAGAGGTTTCTAAAAAACTTAAATTGATACTTAAAAAATATCCCATTAAGTATTTGCATGGTTATCCATCTTCAATTTATGATTTTGCGGTTTATTGTAAAGATCATGATAACGAATTGCAACAACTACTTTCTAAGCAGCTGAAAGGTGCATTTATGGGTTCAGAATTCCCCCACCCTCATTACAGAGATGCGATTGAAGAGATTTTTCAGATTGATACTGTTTCATGGTATGGTCACACAGAGAGGTGTGTTCTAGCAGGTGAATTAACTGAGAAGTATATTTATGAGCCTTTCCAAACATACGGATACACAGAGATGATTGATAATAATGGTGTAATGGAATTAGTATCCACAAGTTATTATAATGAAGCTTCGCCTTTAGTCAGATACAATACAGATGACGAGATAATTGATCCGGTTGTAGAGCA
>DUUN01000300.1 GCA_012841535.1 Gallicola sp.
ATAATTATATAGAATGAATTAAAAATATATAAAAACAGGAGTAATAATGAGTAAAGCAGATAAAATTTTTGTAGAAATGTGTCAAGATATTATTGACAATGGTTTTTCATCTGAAGGACAGAAGGTTAGACCTGTTTGGGAAGATGGAACTCCCGCCCATACAATAAAAAAATTTGGTGTTGTTAATAGATATGATTTATCAGAGGAATTTCCAGCTTTAACATTAAGGAGAACTGCGTTTAAATCAGCAATTGATGAAATTCTTTGGATATGGCAAAAAAAATCAAACAAGGTAGCAGATTTAAATAGTAAAATTTGGAATAGTTGGACTGATGAAAATGGAACTATTGGAAAGGCTTATGGATATCAACTAGGAATTAAACATAAGTATAAAGAAGGGGAGTTTGATCAGGTTGACAGGGTACTATATGATTTAAAAAATAATCCATATAGCCGTAGAATTATGACCAACATCTATACTTTTGAAGATTTACATGAAATGGAACTTTATCCCTGTGCATATTCTATGACCTTTAATGTAACTGGAAATAAGTTAAATGGAATATTAAATCAACGTTCACAGGATATTTTAGCAGCAAATAATTGGAATGTTGTTCAATATTCAGTACTTCTTCATATGTTTGCACAAGTTTCTAACTTAGAAGTTGGTGAACTTGTTCATGTAATTGCAGATGCCCATATCTATGACAGGCATATTCCACTAATTAAAGATTTAATAGGAAGAAAACAGTATGAAGCACCAAAGTTTATTATAAATAAAGATATAAAAAACTTTTATGATTTTACAGTAGACGATTTTAAATTGGAAAATTATGAATATGGACGACAAATAAAAAATATTCCTGTAGCAATATAGACAGTTAAGAGGATATTGAAAAATATATCCTTTTCTTATATTTTTAGTATCAGGGGTTCTTATGTTTAACAAAAACATTATAAATTATGTTTTGTATTTAATTTTAGGAATTATTTGGGTATATTTATTTTTTACTAGGAAAAATGAAGGAATTGCATATGTAATAATGCTTATATTAGGGATTATATTAATATTATTTTCAATTTTTGGAATAATAAATTGGTTTAGAAATAAAAATAATACTAATTAGTTTTAAATTGTTTTTTTTGGATATAATAATATAAGTGAGGTGAATATTGTGATTGTAATTAATAGATATGACGACGATTGCGAAAATGAATATAGGAATTTAAGGGATAATTATAAAAGTATTGTTGATTATTTAGAAGAAAATACTGAATATATAGAACTTGTTAATTTTAAATATGAAGGAAGAGAAAGTGAATATGATACTCGTTTTTTCAATGTAATCTATGATAATATTATTGAAAAATCATCTGTTATGAGATGGGCAGGTACACCTAAAGGACCGGATGATTCAAATATGTATAAAATTAAGGCAAGTAAAGAACTATTTGATTTTATGAGGGAACAAAAATTCTTCTTTAGGGCTAAAAAAGGTGGGTTTTTGTTTGATAATTTAGAAAGTCAAGCAGATATTGCTTTTTACAATAAAAATAATATATGTTTACTTTATACTACAACTGAAGAAGCTATTATAGGTATTTATGACGAAAAAATTGAAAAAATAGCTAAGGGAAATTAAAGGTCAATAATGTAATTGTAGGGTTTTGCTTGTAATTATATTGAATTATTAAAAACTGGGTAATTATTAATTACCCGGTTTTTTATTAATTGGATATTAGTATGAGGTGAATTATGGAAGAAAAAATACAATTAAAACAACATAATGAAGTGAAAAAAATTGTTCAAGAACTACAATGGAATTATGAAGTACAAATTAAACAAGGGGAAATTTATATAGGGAAAATAAAGGCAGTAAAGGCATGTAAGATAATTTTTACATCTTTAACCTTAGTTGGTATAATCCTATCAATTTTTATAGATGCAAGTATGTTAAGGATTTTCACATCTGTATTTGCAGTGGTGCCATTAATGTTGTCAATATTAGATAATACTTTTTCTAATTATAAATTAAATTCTATTAGCTATAAAGATGCTTTAAACATTGAATGTTTAAAAGAAGAAGCAATATCTATTTTATTTGATATTACATATAATTTAGAAAATCAAGATATTATTCAAAAGAAAATGGAAAAACTTATTACAAGTCGTAACGAATTGTATAATTCAATTAATATACCATCTAAAAGAGCTGAGAAATTAGCCTTAAAAAATATTAAAAGAAATATCGATAATGAAGATGAGGAAGATGCTTTAATTCCACAAGAACTTAGAGAAATAAGGGTTAAGGCTTAGGAGGGTTTATGAAGGCTATTGTAGCAGTTGATAATAATTGGGGAATAGGAAAAAATAATGAATTATTAATTTCAATTCCAGATGATATGAAACATTTTGTAAAATACACAAGGAATAAAATTGTAATAATGGGTAAAAATACATTAGATTCTTTTCCTGGAGGAAATCCCTTAAAGGGACGAAAAAATATTGTTATAAGTAGGAAAGAAAAAATAGACAAGGATATTATTCTGCTTTCATCAATTAAAGAAGCCCTAGAGGAAAGCAAGAAATTTAACGAAGAAGATGTTTTTGTTATTGGCGGTGAATCGGTTTATAAACAACTTTTACCATATTGTGAAAAATGTATTGTGACAAAAATTAATAAAACTTTTGAAGCAGACGCATTTTTTCCCAATTTAGATGAAAAAAGTAACTGGGAATTAATAGAAGAATCGGAAAAATATAATTATGAAGGAATAGATTATAAATTTTTAATTTATAAAAATATAGATGTAAAATGTTTTTAGATAGTGAAAATAATGTGGAAATTTCTTTGGAAAAACAAAACAAATACTATAATAAAATATTAAAATCTCTGTACGAATATTGTGATTACTTTATACTTGCAGATAATACTTATTCATATTGGAATAGG
>DUUN01000659.1 GCA_012841535.1 Gallicola sp.
AATAGTAGTAGGAGGAGTTAAGTTTACTTTTTCTAATTCTAATACTGCCTTAGTTTGGAATAAGGGAGAGTTTTATGAACTTGAAGAAGCTTATGACAAAAAACTCTTAACTATTAGTAATTTAGAAGCCATAGCAACAAAGGTTAATAAAAAGGTCTGACAGTTTGTTTTATCAAGTTTTTCTAATAAAACACCTACTTATAAGGAAATTATAGGTGGGTGTTTTTGTCACCTATAATAAATTATGTCTTTGAAAGTGTCTTTGATATAATTGAGACATATACAAAACCATGAATATGAGAGGTTTTATTTGATGTTAAGATAACAAATATATGATAATAGTATTACTTTATTGAAGAAGCGATGTTTTATAAAACAAGCAAAATTTTAAAAAAAAATATTACAAAATCAATAACTATGAAATACCAGCAATACTTAATAAATATTTAAGTGATAACTGTTTGATTAATTATGTAGAATATATAAATTTACGGGAGGCGAGATAATGCTACTAAAAGAAAAGAAATATTTCATAAAAGAATTTACAAGAATAATTAATGAAGTTCCTAAAAGCAACCTTATTTGATGGATCATATCACGATGTTGACTCATCAGAAATGGCATTTAAAATTGGCAGATCGTTAAGTGTAGCAATATCAGAATATGCACCGGATTCGGAAGTAATTGTAGATAAAGAAAAATATACGTCCCGTTATATAATATTACCTAAAGATTCAAAACTTGAAGAAGTTTACTATTATAGATGTGTTAATGGAGAATGTGCTAAAATGCATGTTAGTAGAATTTCAAAAACGGACTATAAATGTGAATTATGTGGTAGCAAGACTTTAGAGAGAACCTTTATTGTTCCAAGTTTAGGATTTATCGCTCCAAACTTTGAACCACTATCAAGACACCAAAAACCTAAAAAAACATATGGATCCAACATCTCATATTTAGGACCTTTATCTATGAATGAAGCTGATCTAGTCTTAGGCAATATAATAGTACAAAAGAGCGAGGAAGATAAAATGTTAATTGTTAATGAAAACCCATTTTTCTTTTGTGAAATATGCGGATATGCAGAATTAAGACAAAATCATCATAATATTCATTTTATAACAAGTGAACATAAAGATCACCGCGGAAAAGTTTGTAAAAACCAAAATTTAAAAAGAATTAACCTAGGTTATGAAATTATAACAGATGTTATTAAACTTAAAATAAATGATGAGATGGATTATAAAACAGCAATTTCTACCCTTGCAGCTATTAATAATGGAATAATTTCATATCTACAAATTGATCGTCACGATGTTAATTCGGTGCTCCAAAGAACTCCTGATAATAAATATGCTTTTATATTTTACGATACTACATTTGGAGGTTCTGGTAATGTTAAGTCTTTAATGACATGTGAAGGAATGAAAAAAGTATTTGAAACCGCATATTTGTCAGTCAAAGAAGATTGTTGTGACATTGATTCTTCATGCACTAGCTGTTTAAGAAATTATCAGAATAGAGCATTTCATAAAGATTTAATTAGAGGATTAGCAAAGGCGATGATATATAAACTAAAAAACGAGGTTTAATTACGATTAAAACTTATCAAAAAAATCATAAATCAATTAATAAAAATAAACCATATAGGAGGTAAGAAAAATGAAATTTGATTTATTTAAAAAGTTAACTAAAGAAGAAGAGGTTAAAATTAAAGGAACTAAGAACTTGAATTTGGGTATTCCTAAATTAGGCATTAACATTTATGGAAAGTCTTGGAAAAGTCTTCACACCGCTTTTTTCAAATATTTATATGACAATCATAAAGAAAAGCTTTTGTCATATTTAATTGACAATGAAAATCATATTGTCACTAAAAGAAGCGGTAAGAAACAATATCGTTATTGCTCCTTTGATCCTCATACTAATT
>DUUN01000334.1 GCA_012841535.1 Gallicola sp.
AACATTTATGTTTAGTTTCATGAATATTATATTAACTATCATGCAAATCGTTAAATTGTTGTCAAATCGTTAAAAAGTAGGGTAATCGTTAAAAAGTAGGGTAATCGTTAAAAAGTTGAGTATAAAATGAAAAAGAGACCAGCAAATAGCCTAAAATCTGACTACTACTGATCTCCTGAAAACTGGCGGATAGGAGTTTTATCCCTTTCTGCCAAAGAAAAAAGGCCTGATAACTTTGTATCAAACCTATGCATTCAATATGGCTTTGATTACCTATTTTGATACAATTACGCACCCCTAGCAAAATTTACGCACCCTTTGACTTGTTTACGCACCCCTGACTAGTTTTACGCACCTTTGTATTTAATGTGGAAGATAACACTAATTAAAATGTAATAAGTAAACTTAAATAAATTTTGTGCTTTATTTATTTTTTAACTATAAATGCTTTTTCTGCCCAATATACTTCTTTTCCTTGCATGTAAGCTAATTCTCCAAGCTCAGAATCATCTTGACCAATTAATTCTTTTCCTATATCAAAAAAATCTATTATTGTAAAATCCTACTTTCTCTAACCTTTCTTTCAAAGTGCCAATAATTTTCGGATTTTTATAGTAGTTATATTTATTAGCTGTATTAAAAATGTCATTTACAGCATCATAATCATCCAACTCATTTTCATAAGTAATTAAATAGCCACCATTTTTAAGCACTCTATAGATTTCACTAATGCAATTCAGGTTATTAGGCCCATCAAATCTTGTTGATCCGATTCCTAAATAGCTTGTAATAACATCAATAGATTCTGATTTTAGTGGCATATTGCAATTATCAAATGAAGCAAAACTAATTGTTGGTTCAACATTATTTTTCCTTATATACTCATTCCAATATTTAACTATGTAAGGACAAGCGTCGGTTATTAATGAAGGTATTGTTGGTTTAATATTTTTTATAAAAGGAGTAAGACCCAGTCCAGGTCCACACGAAATTTCCATGTATGCTAAGTTTAATTCAACTACTTTATTAGCCAACTTTATAAATATATCATTGTTTTTGTGCTTACGACCATCTGAATATATTTTTTGAAAAACCCCATTCTTGCTCCACTCTTCTACTTCTTCTTCAAAAAATTGATCTCCTACATCTTTGCTGTCATAATAAAATACGTCATCTATTATGACTGACGGTGTTTTATTGAATTTATCTTTAAATATATGATTCATTGCGTTTTCCTCGTAATTTATTGAAACTTTTTTGTGTGACTTAATTATTCTCTTAGAATCTTAAAATTCTATCAAATCCACTCATATAATATAATTTAACAGTTATTTTTTCGCTTATTTATTTACATTATTATTTCAGTATTAAAGTATTTTTCTTGAAAATTCGTTGAATTAATTATCTCTTCTTTAGTAGGTGCTTTATCTATCGAACACACAACAAGCTTGTCTTCATTATCATTTTTTCGTATTATTATTGCTTTTACGATTCCTTTAAATTCATTGATAGGTTCATCAATACCAAGTATATATGCATCTTGTTCTTCACCATCTAAAGCTTTTGTATTTGACAAATAACCATAGTTAATAGGATAAACAATATCCTTGTGATTAGGATGAGTTGAGCCAAAAGGTCTATCAATTTTAACAAATACTTCTCTTCCTAGATATTCAATGATTTCATTTCTTTTTTCATATTCGGCAATCTTTGGGTGGGTTTTTAGATACTCTAAATACTCTAGATCAGTATTCTTAACAATCATTATTTTTTTCTCATCAACGCAGTATTCATTAATTTTTTCATCAAAATACATTACTACTTTATATATAACCTTGCTTACCTTAATAAACATTTTTATGTTATCAATTATGTTTAGAGGCTTTTCTAGTGCCTTATTTAGCGTTTCAGATGTAATCAATGCGATTGAACTTCTAAAAAAATTCATCTGATCATTAGACAAATTTTTACAAGTCATTTTAACAAATGAAGTTGCTAAAAAATTTGACACATTGGATATAATTTTCGAACTGCGATAATCTCTTATATCATCAATAATTAGTTGCTTTGGCACGAATTTGGTCTTTCGAATCTCGTTATTGGGTTTGTTAGAAACTCGCAGTTGCCTATAATTTATTTTTGAAGCACCCTCTTTATATTCATTTTTTTGTTCAAATAGCATTTTTTTTCGCTAAATAATGAAGGTTTTCTCTCCAATTTACTTTTTTCCTTATAGTAAATTTCACTTCTTTCTTTTGGATTTTTTCCTTTGCTTGCTGTTTTATATGCTTCTCTATCAGTACCTTTAAATGGCATAAGTTTCCTCCATATTATTCAAATAGATTTTGTATAATGATTTTTAATCAAAGTGAGAATAATGATATTAAAAATTCTCCATTATATCAGTCATGCATTGAAATACAGTTTGGATCCTTGTTAAAAAGTTCGTACCCTTTTACTTTTTTTCGTACCCCTAAATAAATCACGCACCCTTTAACTATAGAATCAATAAGTACTTTATTTTTTAATATCTATGTTCATCTATATGTAGCTGATAAAACTGTACTACGAACCAATACACATATTGCTAAAGTAATTTTTGTTCTAAGTCATGTATTTTTTTATCGATAGCTTCAAAAGTTTTTGTTGGATCAATATTTATTGGTAAAAAATAATCTAATCTATAAATCATAACACCGTTTTCGATAATTTCAATTGCTCCATTTTGATACAAATTCCTCAAAAATTTCCAAAACTGTATTTGCTCAGTAATCTCAGTCTCGTTTTCATTAAGGCCTAGATCTACAATCTCAATTTTTGGCTCATCAATTTTCAAAGCAAATGATATAAACATTTTCCGAAAATCACGTTTTGTATTTAGCAAATAGTAATTCGAATCTTTTTTAATTATTTCAAAAGGTATTTTTTGAAAGAAAGTGAAAGATTCTTTATTATTATAAAAATTTAATTCTATATTCATTAATTGAAATTCACCATCAATAATTTTTTTAATTAAAATGAGGTTTTTATTGTTTTTTAGTTCTTCTAAAGTTTTTATATCCATCTCATTTATCATAATATATACAGCAAACTTCTCAATTATTTGTAACATCTCACATATCATTTCATAATCATAATAATTATCTGGATTCGCAATTTTATCATTATTTGCGTATGAAGCATGAGCTATAGCACATCTTCCACATGAATATAAATATTCCCCTAAATTAATTATACTTTGAAGTCTTTTATTTTCTTCTTCTGTTAATTTTATTGAATTAATATTTCTATTAATCCATTCCTTTTGGTCTTTTCCTTTTGGATTTATCATATTTATAATTTTAAAATAATTCAAAAATTGATAAAAAACACTATTACTATTTTTAGCTTCCCTATATATAGCTAGTGCTAAAATTTGTTGATCATTATATTCATATGGTATATATTCATCTAAATTTATACCATTTACAATTCCACCCAATAATTCTCTTTGGCAATAAAATGGGGTCTTCACACCAGCCCCAATTTTACCCAATACTAATAGTCTCGTGTTAAACAGCCAACATAATTCACTGAAAAATTCCAAAACTGAATTATAAACTTCATCTCTTGAT
>DUUN01000124.1 GCA_012841535.1 Gallicola sp.
AAGAATTCATTCTTCAATTGGTAATAAATCACCAATTGAATTTGAACAAGAATTATTATATCAGGTCGGGTTAACCTAAGACTCTATAAAAAGCTGTCCGGAAAATCGACCTAGATCCAATCCAATAACTAATCAACACACTAGAGTATAGCTTTTATACAAAGGTATAAAAGTATTTACACAAAATTCTTGACACTACCGAAAAAATAAATATAATTAATAAAAATATTGATGAAATAAGTAATATTAAAACAAATATAATTACTAATGAAAATAGCAAACTAGAAAAACTCGGAACTATAGTTAAGGGAGCCATATACTTGGAGATAAAAGATTCTACATTTATTAATGAGAGTGGAAAAGAATTGCTATTAAATAACCAATATATCGTTGGTAGTGAAAGAAAAAATAGAGAATTATCAGAAGAAATTAGAAAATTAAAATCATCTAAGGAAGTTACATCGGATTTTATGCAATTAGTAAATGAAACTTTGAAAGATTTAGGAATCACCTTAATTTTGGAAATAGATGATCAAGACTATATTTTAAAAACAACATTGTCAACAAATGAACAATTAACTATTGATGATATAAGTGAGGGTGAGAAAAATTTACTTTCTCTATTATTCTTTTATTATGAAATGTTTGAAGATCAAAATCAACAAATAGTGAAAAATAATATAAAACTCATTATATTAGATGATCCTATATCAAGCATAGATGACTCAAATAGATTTTATGTTTTAGAAATTGTTCAAAGTTTAATGGAATTAAATGTTGAGCAAGTATTTGTTTTAACACATGTTTGGGAAGATTTTAGTCAATTAATTTATGGAAGACGAAGCTTTGAATCAGATTCTCCTTTTGCATCTTATGAAATTAAAAAGGATAAATGCAGTTATTTAATAAAAAACATTAGTAAAGGTAGTCCTTATAAACACATGTTCAAAGAGGTTTATGATTTGTCACAAAAGACAGAATTATCTAGTGACTGTGATTATTATCATATGCCCAACGTTATCAGAAAAGTTTTTGAAGAGTTTTTATTTTTTAAAACTCACAGAAGCTTACCACAAAGGAAAAATAAAAAACATATAGAGAATATTTTCAATATAAGTAATACAAAAGACAAGAGAGATTTGGGAACATTGTTAAGTGTAATTAATGTTTTATCACATACAAACACCAAAACAAATGAAGATATTTTAATTGCCGCAAAATGTTTAATGAAAATTATTGAGAACAATGATAAATTACATTATGATATGATGAAACAATAGACAGTTTTTTATAAATAATTAAAGTCTCTTTTTTTCCCTAAATTCCCTTATTATTACCTACAAGGTAAAAATTAACCAGTTAAGCACTGTTACCAACTTTCTGTGGAGTTCCCCCAAAAGTATATAAGAATAACCAAAAGGGAACAAGAGGGTAAAAATTAACCAGTTAGACTTTTTTCCATTTTTTGAGCTTGTCCCATTAAGGTCAATAATGACTCCAAACTTATCTTTGAATAGTAAGTTGATAAAAACGGCTTTATAAAGCCAAAAATAAAAACAAAAATAGAAACTGCTTTAGATAATATTTAATATTTGGAGCAGTTTTTTTATGCGTTTATCCCATTACGTGGTAGGAACTCGAACTCTATGAAAATTCTTTATGCGGTAGGGAGTCGAACTCTTTTTGTTTAACATACTTTAAAAAAGTACTCCTCGCCATATTAAGTTTTTTGGCACCTTCATTACATGTTATTTCTCTATTTATATATGAATTAGCAACTTCATTAAAATTTTCTGGTAAGACATATCTAGGGCGTCCCATGTGGACGCCTCTTTCTTTTGCAAGTCTTATTCCTTCAGCTTGCCATTGCTTAATATTTTCTCTTTCAGTTTCGGCAACAAAAGAAAGTATTTGTAAAACAATATCACTAATGAATTTTCCTATTAAATTAGATGCGTCATTTCTTGTATCTAAAAGTGGCATATCAATTACTAAAATATCTGCTTCAACTATTTTAGTAATATAATGCCACTCCTCAATTATCATATTATAATCTCTACCTAAACGATCAATTGATTTTATTA
>DUUN01000628.1 GCA_012841535.1 Gallicola sp.
AATTGGTTACGGTTCTAAAGCCATTATAACAGGAGATATAACTCAGATAGATTTACCTAGAGGAAAAAAATCAGGATTAAAGAATGCTAGTAATATTTTACGTAATATAGAGGGAATCGCATTTATGGATTTTGAATCTACAGATATAGTAAGACATCCTCTAGTACAAAAAATTATAAATGCTTATGAGAAATTTGATTTAAAGGAAAATAAAGATGGAAATTTTAATAAACAACAAACAAAATAAATTAACACTTTCCGATGATTTAATTTCAAATATAAAAAAAGCAATTCTAACTTGTTTAGAAATTGAAAAATACTCTACTAATGTCGAGGTGTCACTATCTTTTGTTGATAATGATGAAATTCAACAGATTAATAAGGACTTTCGTAATATTGATACCCCAACAGATGTATTGTCCTTCCCTTTAGATATTGATTTTTTTATTGAAAATATAAATATTCCCTTAGGTGATATTATTATTTCGACTGAAAAAGCCAAGGAACAATCTTTAGATTTTGGACATAGCTTAGAAAGAGAAATTATCTACCTAGTAGTTCACTCCATGTTTCATCTACTAGGATATGATCATATAGAAGATAAAGATGCAGTTATAATGCGAGGGAAAGAAAAGGAAGCTATTAGAAAAATAGGAATTTTTAGAAATGAAAAATAACAAGAACTTTAAAAACAATAATATAATAGAGAGTTTTAATCATGCAATTGATGGTTTAATATATGCTTTTAAAAATGAAAATAATTTTAAACGTCATGTATTTATGGCTATAGTTGTAGCACTACTAAGTCTTTTTTTTAATTTAACAAGATTAGAAATGGCTCTTTTATGTATTACTATTACTTTGGTTATTTTAGCAGAATTATTAAATACCACTATTGAAAAAATTGTAGATTTAATATATGAATACTATGAGCCTAGAGCTAAAATTGCTAAAGACGTAGGAGCAGGTGCCGTTTTAGTAACAGCTCTAAATTCTTTATTTGTAGGATATTTTATATTTTACGATAGAATTATACGTATTACTGAAATAGGTGTATTTAAAATAAAAAAATCACCAGTACACTTAACTTTTATTGCTTTAGTAATTGTAATATTAATAACTCTAATATTAAAAAGTACTTTTTACAAAGGAAAGGGAACTCATCTCCAAGGAGGGACAGTAAGTGGACACTCAGCTTTAGCTTTTTGTTTAGCAACTATTATTGTTTTTTTAGCGAATAATACCTTAGTTTCTATTTTAAGTTATTTACTAGCTTTTCTAGTAGCTGAGTCAAGAGTAGAAGGTAAAATTCATAGCCTTTCCGAAGTAATATTTGGTGGAATTACAGGATTTTTAATAGCTACTATTATATTTAAACTATTAGCGGGATTATAATTATGGAAATAAAAAAACTTATTCAATTAGCTTGTCAAGCAAGACAATTAGCATATGTTCCTTATTCTAAATTTAAAGTGGGGGCTGCTGTCGTTACAGAAGATAATAATATTTATACTGGATGTAATATAGAAAATGCTGCTTACTCTCCTTCTATTTGTGCTGAAAGAACAGCTATATTTAAGGCAATTAGCGAAGGAGAAAGTAAAATCAAATTAATTGTCGTAGTAGGATCTAGTGATTTCACTTTTCCTTGTGGGGTATGCAGGCAGGTTATAAAGGAATTTGCAACGAAAGAGTGTAGAATAATTGTTGCCAATAATGAAATAGAATATAAAATATTTACTTTGGATGAGCTATTACCTTATAGCTTTGGACCAGAGGATTTAAGGAGATAAAAATGTTTAAATCTGGATTTATAACAGTACTTGGAAGGTCAAATGTAGGAAAATCTACATTTTTAAATCATATTATGGGGGAAAAATTATCAATAATTTCCAATAAGCCACAAACGACAAGAGATAAAATTAAGATGATATATACAACTGAAAATATGCAGTGTATTTTTTTAGATACTCCTGGTATACAAAAACCTAAAAATAAATTAGGGGAATATATGTTAAAAGTATCAAAAGAAAGTTTAAACGATGCCGATATTGTGACTTATATAGTTGACAATAGTAAAATTATTGGAGAAAATGAAGAATATATTTTAAATTTTTTAAAAAATATAGAAACTCCAATTATATTAGTTATTAATAAAATAGATTTATTAAATAAAGAAGATTTAGAAGAGGTTATTACCCTATATAAAGAATATGACATTTTCAAAAAAATAATTACTGTTTCTGCAGTAAGTGGCAAAAACATAGATGAATATTTTAATGCAGTGTATGAACTTTTACCTGAAGGTCCTATGTACTATGACGAAGATGAAATTACAGACCAACCAGTTAAAAAAATTGTTTCTGAAATAATTAGAGAAAAAGCCCTAATTTATTTAAGTGAAGAAATACCACATGGTATAAATGTCGTTGTTGATAGTTTAAAACATAGAACAGAAAAAAATATATACGATATTTATGCTACTATTATAGTTGAAAAAAAATCTCATAAGGGAATGGTTATAGGTAAAAATGGGAAAATGATAAAAAAAATTGGTACTGATGCTAGAATAGATATTGAAAATTTTCTTGAAAGTAAAATTAATTTAAAATTATGGGTGAAAATTGATCCTGATTGGAGGAATGTAAATTCTAGATTGTCAGAATATGGATATAAATAATGCAAAATAATGAAACAAGAGCAATTGTACTAAATTCTTTTGATATAAAAGAAAGAAATAAAATCATTAAGGTTTTTTCAAAGGATTTTGGTAGAATTGATCTAATTTATAAGGACAATAAATATAATTCATTAAATAACTCTAGTCAATTAGACTTATTTAGCGAAGTATTTTTAAATATATATGTTTCAAAAGAATATGTATATTTAATTGATTTTGAACTTATTTCAACTAGATATAATTTAAGAAAAAACAATTTAAAAATACTATATGGTAATATTATTATTGAAATATTAGAAAAAGTTTTTCCAATGTACTTTGTTGAAGATAAAATCTATGATTTAACATCGAAAGTATTGGATAACTTAGAGAAAAAAAATAATAATAGTTATTTGCTTATATTGGCGTATATATTAAAGTTTTTAGCTTATTCTGGATATAAATTAGACTTTACAAAATGTACCAATTGTGGCGATACTAAATCTAAAAAATATTATTTTTCTTCTAAAGAAGGAGTTTTATTTTGTTATAATTGTACAAAAGGTTATAATATGTATGAATTGAATTCTTCACAAATCGTACTTATGAATAAATTATTGTATTCTAGGATTGATTCTATTCCTGATACAGAATATGAAGACAATTTATTCTTATTAAGGATTTTGATAGATAGCATAAAAAATATTTTCGAAATTAATAAATTTAATGCTTTAAATTTTATTAATTTATATAGGAAAGGTTCATATGGACAATAAAGTTTTAATTGAAATAGGAATAAAAAATTTACCGTATAATTTATACGATGTTGTTATTAGAAATTTAAAAGAAGAACTAAATAAAAATCTTGAAATAAATAATATTGATTATAATGAGGTAAAGTTTAA
>DUUN01000378.1 GCA_012841535.1 Gallicola sp.
CCATTAAATTTTATTTTTTATTTAAAAAAATTAAAAAATACTATTCAAAAACTGCGTTTTTTGATGTTCGCATGACGTGATGATTCGTAACGGTAAAAAGGAGAGGATGCTTATTGTTTGTAGGGAAATATGACATCTCAAGTTAATACAAAAAAGAAAGGAGTAATGTAATGTAATGAAAGTATTAAAGAAAAGCAAAGACTTTACTAAGAGTAAAGGGTTTACACTTGTAGAACTTATTGTTGTTATCGCAATTATTGGTATTTTAACCGCAGTACTAATTCCATCAATTGCTGGATACATTGATCGTGCAAAGAATCAATCAGCTTTATCTGAAGCTGATACTATTGAAACTGCATTTACAACTTGGTTAATTGACCGTGATGATTTAGTTGATGAAGATCTAGTTACTCCACCAAACCCAAAAACAGATTTCAATGACTATTTGACTTCATTAAAGGTTTTGAAGGAAGGCCAATCAATAGCAAAAAGAGTTGAAAAAACTAATTATGAAGAAGGTTTCCTCTTCACTGCATCTAATGGATTAATGGTTGAAGCAGAGTACAATGAAGCAACAAACAAAATAACTTTCTCAATTGTAGTTGAGGAATAGAAAGGGGATATTATGAAAGTAATTAAGAAAAATAAAGGTTTTACTCTAGTTGAATTAATTGTAGTAATTGCTATCATTGGTATCCTTGCAGCTGTTTTAATCCCGAGCGTTACTGGATTTATTGATAAAGCTAGAATGTCAAATGACAATGCTTATGTATCAAAATTAAATGAATTATTAGAATACTATGAAATCCAAGGTGGAAATTTAGTAAATGCTTCGGCACCGGATATTAGATTTATTCTTGAAAATGAATCTGAAGAAGAATTGGATTTTACACCAAACTCCAAAAATGCTGGTTTCTTCTATAATAAAACAACCAAAAAAATTGAAATAAAGAAATTTACTAACACAGGTGTACTTGCTGCAGAAGATGAAACTTTAACATCACCCGAAGAACTATTTGGCGAAGGTTTGTTCTTATTAACTAAACAAGGAAATGTCGCTTCTGAGGTAGCATTTGGATTAAGAAATTTAGGAACAGTAGGTAAAAATGATGATGAATTAATGCAAGCTTATAATGCATTGAAAGCAAAAGTAAATGGTTTAAGGGATAGTTTTCTAAAAACAAAACTTAACGTTTTATTGGAAACCTTTAAACCAGCAAACGTTCTTTATGTAACAAATTTACAATGGCGGATGGTTGAAGCACCAATAAGCGAGAATCCAGTTCAAAAGACTTTTAAATATGTTATGTTTAGCGAAGGTGTTACTAATATACCATCCAATAATTTAAGTATTTATGTAACTAGTTTAGAAGCACCGCTAGTAATTCCAAAGTCAGTAAAAACTATTGAAGCTGATTCTTTTAATGGCAAAATACTTGATACTATTAGTGTTGTATTTACAAATAAGAAGTCTCTAATAATTGAAACAGGGGCATTTAGTCATGATCAAAAAATAGTTCACAAACTAACCGAAACCTCTCTTCCAATTATTGATGTGGAAATTCAATATAAAGAAGGTGAAGAAGGAGTTTGGACAAAACTTCCTGAAAATCCTGTACTAAAAGTTTCTAATAATATGAATAATTCTGAAAACAGTCAATTAAGAGTAGTAATTACAGAACAATTAAGAACGATATTAACCAATTTTCAATTTTCAAGAAAAATTGAAAACGGAGATATTTTTTTAATTCTTAAGTTATATGGTATTGATGGAATAATTGGTGTTAAAAAGGTTAAAGTCACCATTATTGATCTTGCTCAACAATAAAAAGAATACTGAAAGAAAGAAAGGTATAAAAAAATGAAAAGAAAAATTTTAATGATAATCTCTATTGTTGTAACTCTATTTACCCTTGCAAGTTGTTTCTCATTACAAGATGTAAAAACTTTATCAATTAATTATACTTTAAAAGATAAGTACATTGTTAATGAAGAAGTATTATTAGACGATATTCAAGTTATTGCGATAATGACTGATGATACGCAAAAAAATCTAACATTTTCTAGTAATCTAGTTTCAAAAATATCTGGACATAGATTAGTAAGTGATAGTTTCTATCTTGATACTCGTCAGGTAGGTAAATTTACTTTAAAAATTTCATATGAAGGCGTTGTTTTTGAAGTTGATTATGAAGTAACTAATACAAACACATGGGATGGAAGTTCTTACTCTACACCTGCTATTGATTCAAATGATGCAAACACATATTTAATCACAAGCGCTCCAGAATTAGCTTGGGTAAAACAACAATCTGAACTAATTAATGCTGGACAAGGTGGTGTTGATTTAACAGGAAAAACTCTCAAAATTCAAGCGAATATAGACTTAGGCGATAAATGGAGTGCTATTCCATACCTTGAAAACGTTACATTTACTGGGTCTATTCCAGATGTAACTGATGGAAAATACACTATAACTTTAAGATCTGGAAGTAGTTTTATTAAAGATGCAACACAACTAGAAATGTATAATATCAAATTCCATTATGAAATTGACCAATCATCATTTGCAGGAATTGTCAGCAGATTTTGGGCTAAAAGTTCATTTACAACACAAGTAGAATCAAAATTTGTTAATGTAGAAACAAGTGGAACAGTATTTGTCACAAGTTATGGTAGTGCTTTTGTAGGATGGGGTTCATATTATGGTACAGGTGATAAAGATACTAGAAATGAAAAAGTAGAATTTATAAATTGTAAAAACTCTGTGAATCTTACAACATTAGGTTCAAATTCAGGATTATATGTTGGATATATGGAAACATATAGTAATACAGTATTTTATTTTGATTCTGCCTCAATTTCATCAAATAATTTAACCGGTACATTTACTGGTCTTGAAGCTGAATTAAGGAATAACATAGGTAGAATATTTGGATGGGCTTATAGAAATGTATTTGTTGACAATGTAGAATATACAGGAGAAATAGGCGGTACTTTTGATTCAACCTTTAATAATACAGGTACACACGAAAAGTTTGTAAAAATAGTTGCCACAATTAACGAAAATTATGATGTTACAAGCAAAATTGGAACATACATTGGAGTTCAAAAAACATCTAATGCTGTCAAAATGATTTCTACACTTTCATATAGATATGGTTTAGGATATCCTATGAGAGATACTAAACGTATTGATATTGATGCATCAGCAACAGAAATTATTGTTCCAATTAAATTTAAGTATGTTTCTCAAAATCCAGAAGCAATTAATTGGGAAAATTATATCTATCATGAATTTGATGCAAGTGATCCTCAACAAACACAATTATCTAACAATAATATTACAGTTACCGTTGTACAACTTGATTCTACTAATAGAGTAGTTTCTGCAGTTTTATATAGTTATGCTAATAAACCTAATAGATAAATATAGCAAGTATAAAAGGTAACCAATATTTAACTGGAATTTGTAAAATATACTTTAATAAATGAAAATTGGCTTAACTCCTAAATTCAGTTCGAGTTAAGCCTTTTAATTTTACTTAGAATCGTGAATTATCATTAAAATCAATTTATTCTTCTATTATGTGAAATATATTTCAATAATACATTTTTGATTTAATGATTCTCCAGAATCTTTCCATTTGTCCATTGTTAATACATTTAGCTACTCTTGACATGCTTTGAATAATTCCTTGTTCATCAAACATACACTTAAATAATCTCTTTGTGCATTGATATCTTCAATCACTATGAAAAGTAGTGGATAGGCTACTTTAATTAAAACAGTTTTTATATAGACAAAGTTATGGTATAATCCATTGAAGCTACCCCGATTTTCCGGACTACTTTTTGTAGAGGGTAGTAATTAACATTTAATTAGTTATTTAGTGGATTTAGGTTTAATTAACAAGTATAATTTAATTAAACATGAAAGGAACCACTGAC
>DUUN01000602.1 GCA_012841535.1 Gallicola sp.
GAAATCATCTGAATACTAATACTGGTAAGAAATACCCGTGTCGAAAATTCATCCAACGGGTGAGCGGCTGCGTACACCAATATGAATGTCAAAATAGAAAATAAGGCAGCGTATATTTTATTCATTTTATCATAAAGGTTTTAATATGTTCTTCGTTTTTAAAATACATCAATGCCGATGAACCATGATGGATAATGAGTAAATCACACCCATGTTTTAATGCTTCATCTATAAAAAATTCAATCAATGTATTTCCTGGTAATACGATATCGAACATCGACGATTGCTTCTCTATTTTATTCAATAAATGGGGATGAGGTTTTAACACTTTAATGTAATCGGGATAATTGTTCAAAATCTTTTCAATTTCCGGAGCGATATTCCAGGACGTTAAATAGATTAAAACTTTATTTCCTCTGATCATTTTCATTATATTGCCAAAATCGGCAGGCAAAAATATCGCTTTATCTTTGAATATATTTAGATACTCTCTGAATTGATACAAAAAGGTATGACGTTCTTTTAAGCAATGAGGAATATTTTTTTGATGCAGCGAAATATCATACAAGTAAATACCTTTTGTATATTTTGAACCTCCCAAATAGTTTTGGAAGCCACATAGGCGAGATAATGAATTAATTACATAGTTTATTACCGTTCTTTTTCTAAAATATGGTTTATAACTGCCAACTCCTTCTTCATAAACAAATATATTCATGGATCTGAGCCTTCTTAAATGCATGTTTTTCTGAAATCCGAAATCAGAATCAAGGTATAGATTTGATACATTCATTTTGTTTGACTCTATATATTTAAAAGCATCTTTCCAAAAGTAAAAGAAATAAACTTCATCCCAATAGTCCGACTTTGATTTTATTTCCTCATATATTCTCTCTGCATTATAAAACAAATTTATAATGATGCAAATTTTTCGATTGTTGTCTTCAATATTTGTAACGTTAAAATACTGAATGGGTTTAGTTACCAAAAAAATACTGTTCATCTCATTGTATAGTTGAAAAAAATATACCCATATTAATATAATATTAGGGCCTGTTGTTAAATTAATATTGAATATCCTTAACTTTTTATAGCTAATTGTGTTTCTTTAATATTTTCCGATTTGATCTATGAGATTTACAATGCTCCTAATGGAGACATAATCTTTATTTATTCCATTTTTTATTAAATAATCATCAATAATTAAATCATCCATAATACTGTCACTCTTAATTGAGTCGTTAAAATCATTTAAGGTAAAGCAATATTTTACAACTTTGTCTGGGTATTTATTAGTTAGTTCCCGGCAAGGTTTATCCCATTTTGGAATATAAACCTTTTTATGAAAAATGAGTGCATATATTACTGTGCTCGAGTAAAATCTGATGAAAAAATCGCAATGATAGAGAAGATTTTTGAAATCAATGTCTTGTATTGCGATCATGGTAGATGAATATTTATCGAAAAATTTGATATGATCCTCGCTGTTAGTTCGGGGATGTAACTTGACAATCAAAAAAATGTCCTTTTTCCCCAGAATCTCAGCAATCTCGATGAGATGATCATACCATTGTTGTTTTGTCCATAACCGATTCGCTACAAGCCCATCGTCCAGGTAAACTGCATAACGTGTAGATTTTATCCCCAATTGATTCAAAAATTCACTTTTCGTTGTTAAATGAGAATTTATAAACTGAGAGATTTCCGGATTCCCGACAACATATATTTTATCTTCTGGGAAGCCCATCTTAATTGATAATAATTTTTTATCTTTATTTCATATACCAATAATAAGTCAACATCCAATTCCTGGCAATATTTAGGAAAAGTGAGATATTCTGCCGTATGTTTTAAGATGCCAATAAGTAATTTAATAAATGAGCATAATTTTTCCCCATGTTCTTGTGCATCAATATAATTAATGAGTTCTCCAAATTTTTTTTTAGAGAAAATACGAGATGGATTTTTCTTTATCTAAGTATCAAGTTTATGACTTGCATATTCGAACGATTCGGGATTTGTAAGTGAACCATGTGCTAAGTAAACTATTTTTATATTATTTTTCTTTGCTATTTTTACTATTGCACGGTCAAAAACAAAAGATAAATTAATAATTAAAATAATGGATGGCTTCTCCTTTTCAATGACTTTACGTATTAGTTTAGTTTTATAGTAGCTTATATCTCTTATTCTCAAATTTTCTATTGTAGTTTCATTTTCTTTGATTTTGTGCCGGAACGATGAGGTACTCCCTATTTTTAGGACCACTTTTATTCATTTCTTAATTGATTTTCTATTATAATTTCTGATGATGATGGGGTGTTATATAACCGGAAATAACTCGAAGAGTTATTCTGGTTATTAACAC
>DUUN01000453.1 GCA_012841535.1 Gallicola sp.
ATCCAATCACGATTTTCTTCGAGCCAATTAATGATAAAACGTGCATATCTTAAATACTCATTTGTCTTGTAATTTTCATCTTCTTTAGTTATCTTTTTAATCGAATTAATTTTTATTAATTCAAATCGCGTATGATTAATGAGTAAACCAGTTGCATAACGTATAGCATAAAAAGCTGATTTATAATCATTTTCATTTAATGGTTTTGATTCATCATATCGTGCTTTTTCAAAATAATAGTGATAAATCGCAGAGTTTAGTTCATACGCTTTTAAATCGCCCATATGAATACGGTAAATTTTATAAGCATTCATTAAATCATAATGTAATTCTTTAAAACTCATTACTTGTTTAGAATAGTCTTTGGTCATAAAGTCTTCATCTAATTTTAAAATTTTAGCTTGAATATTCGTTAATTGTTCATTTAGTTGGAGAAGTGTATCTCTGATTTCAATCGATACATCAAAACGCATCTGCTTATTACGAATTATGATTTCAGTTATAAAGGTGATAACAGCTCCTACAATTATTCCAATAAAACCGAACCATAAACCTAACATATCTTCCATTTTTATCACCTCTTGATAGTTATACATAGTATATCATGAAATACTAACAATGTGATATCCTCTTTCAATTATTTTACATTATCATAAAGATATAAAAATACCCAACTTCAATAAATGTTTTTGGGTACTTTCGATTGTTCATTAAAATAAACTTAGAATTGCATTCAATTATTTAAGTTAATTATCATTGATTCTTATACTCTTATTCAATAAAATATTTTTATACTTAAGAAGGGTTACACATACAGTAACTTTATTCTATCTTTTTTGTAAACTTTACTTTGTTAACTACTCCATAGGTATAATATCAGTTTTCTCCTTGCTAATAAGGCTTTAAGATTGTGTTTTGAATAAGCCTTTGCTAACAATTATCGATAAAGGATATCCATATATTCAATAAAATATTTGAATTTGCGATAACCTAGTAGGAGTGTAATTTTTAAGTTCTATCACTGCCTTCATCTTAATATTTAGTAAAGAAAAAAGCTACCATTATTATGATACGATCCTACTAGAGACAAAGAAAGTCTTTTATTACTCTTCGGGGGCAAGACTTGTTTTATTTAAGTAGTATTTTTATTTGGATAGAATTTTATAAATTATTGCTTTGTTATTTACGACGATAAGGTGCTATAGCAATATTCGACGAACCTTATCATTCTGTTTTTGGTAGGATAAAAACTTGGAATCTATCATTTCCAAAAAAGTAAATTCATATATGGGTTTTTTAGTTATAATGTTTGGAGTTTAAAAAAATTGAATAACATTCATGACTCATATATAATAAAATCATTACACATTATATAAAAATTGTATTGAATATTATCCTTAAAAGTGCTATTATTTATTCGAGGTGATAATATGAAAAGTATTAAATTTGTTTTAGGTATTATAATATTATTTAGTTCATCTAATTTTATGAATGTTTCTGCTTTCACTGAGACTCCTTATGCAGGGGATATCTATGACATCACTTGCACTGATATTGTTAGAAGGATCCAAAAAGGTCCAAAGTTTCGAGTTAATTTGATAGAAATGCAACGTGTTGTTGAAGTTGGTAGTACATGTGAGGCATTCAATGAAAAAGTTGTCGGCCGTTTAACAGAATTTATTAATCCTAGTGCATTTGAAGAGGTTATTTTTAATCAGTATACCGAATTAGAAAAAGAGTATTCTGTTTCGACATCTGTAACTGTAGGAATCCAATATGAGAGATTGATTAAATTATCTGTTGGTCTTGAAGATATTGTTAATATTGGAGTAGATGATCAACTCCAAACTGGTTATTTTTATTCCAAAACTTCTACTAAGCAATATACCGAAAATGTCAAATCTGGTACTTCACTAACTACTAAAATTAATTTAAGCGTTATACCTCAGGGACAGGCTGTTGCACTTAGTTATGCAGGAGACTTTTTTGAAGTAGACTTTAAATCATATCAAAATGAATACTATTGGTGGGGAACTTACAAAACTAGTGGTACAGAAAAGTCGGGAATAGCACAAATTGTTAAATTTAGATATCTAACGCAATTTTATTCCGATGGTTCACATCAAGCCATCCTAACAAGACCGTACTAATATTTTTGAATATGAAACATAAATTAAAAAGTAAATATGTTATAGCCTTTGTCATTGTTATATTTGTTTTATGCACTCTATATGCTTTTAGTTTAATCAGTAATAATTCAAAAAAACAGCAATTTGGAGTATTAACGCAAAATTATTATACAGGAACAAATTCAGATCATGTTCTTATGCAAGTTGTCTTTTTTTCTAATAGCATAAATACAAACAATATTGTTTTTAATGAATTAGTTAAATTCGATAATTTTATTGTTGAAAATATTTTAGAAACAGATACAACTTATTTAAATAAAGATTTAAATTACTCGATTATTAAGGTAGAGTTAGCCCCTATTAGCCTTAATAAGGAATCATATGTACAGACAATTAAAGTTAATTATGAAGATTTTGAATTTATTGTCAATATTGGTGAATTCAGAGCCTTCTTTTCTGATGAAATCTATAATGATTTTGATGAGTTATCTATTATTTCAACTCCAATATCAACAAGCAGTTTACCTTATCTTCCACTTGATATTGTCGCAAATCAATCAGGTTTAACGATTGAAAAAGCTGTACTGTATAATAAAAATTATGAGGCTGATTTTAATGTTATTGTTAGAGATGTTGATGGTAACGAAGTTAATCAAAATCAACTAGATAAAGATCAATATTATTTTATTGATCTTTATTATAATAAAAACAGTATCTATGATATTATTTATTATTTTTATTCAGTAGAATTTAATAATGGAGTTGAAAATAAGAAGATATATGTAAATACATACTCGGAAAGTTGGTTCAATATAACAGGTATAGTTAGAGATAAGGATGGAAATAATGAGTATAGCTATAGTATTTAAAAGGTTATTATTTTATAAGAAAAAAACTTTAGTGATTATGCTTATATTTATTATAATTGGCATTATAGTAAGTTTTTCATATACTTATATTTTCAGATATGTTACCAGATTTTTAAATAAATATGATAGTTTAAATAATAACCATCTATATGTATATACAACGATGTACAAACAACTTGATTCATATAATAAAATGGTAGATATTGTTGGTGAAGACAATGCCATATTTTTTAATAAGGATGATGAAAGTGTTAAGACTTATGTAATGATGGATAGATTGGCCTACAATCTATATAGTAATCATAATGATAATGATGGTTATTTTCGATATAATGATTATAATTATATGATTAAGGGTGTATTTGATCTGCAATATCCTGAAATTAGTGATTTTACACTAGAAGTTGATATGGAGCAATACATTGAACCATATATTTTAATTATAGAAGAAACAACTCCTAATGTTGATTTTTCCTACACTATGTTTGATTTAGAAACAAGTGAAATCAATGACGATGTTAGAAAAGTGATTACTAGATTTACTAGTATTGATGGAAGTTTAGCTTACACTGGGTTATTTAAAAAAAATCAGTATAAAGAAAATGTTAATTTCATAGCAAGAGCGCTTGGAATATTTGGATATATTCCTTTAGTATTTTCTATACTTACTGTTTTTAATACCTACCAATTTATCATGAGCGATAATAAAAAAGACATGCAAACTAAAAGGATATTAGGAATCCGTAAAAAAGGGATCATGATTGAGTTGTTGTTTGAATGCTTACTATTATCATCAATTGGTGTTTATAGTGGATCAACACTAATGCTTTTCACTTCAAAGATACTAGATATTTCACTTCCTTTCCAAGAGTATTTAAACATATTTTTGACAGAATTCATTTTCTTGCTAATATCATCAATAATAATGAGTTTATTATTAACGAGGAGGTTTAGTAAAAAAGAATTAATTAAAGGAGTGTCAGAACATGATTAAATTAGTGAATATAAAAAAGCTATATGGCGATAAGTTAATTTTAAATAATCTTAACTTAGAAATTAATGAAGGTGAAATGATTGCGATAAAAGGGATATCAGGTAGTGGGAAAACTACATTACTGAATATACTTGGCCTTATCGATACTTTTCAATCTGGTGAATATTATTTTAATGATAAAAACATAAAGGAATTGAATAGTAAACAAATTAACTCGCTAAGAATAGACAATATCTCATTTGTTTTTCAATCTTTCTTGCTTATAGAATATTTAACAACCATCGAAAATATTTTACTACCACTCAAATACCAAAATAAAATTTACAATACAGTGGAGACGGATGAATTACTAAAAAACCTTGGTATTTTGCATCTCAAGAATCAAAAAGTAAATACACTTTCAGGTGGAGAAAAACAACGAGTTGCGATAGCTAGAGCAGTAATTACAAAACCTAAACTGATATTAGCTGATGAACCAACGGGCAATCTTGATGAAATGAATACTGACAATGTTGCAAATATTCTAAAAATGATAAATAAGAAGTATGGTATTACTATTCTTGTCGTAACACATAATACAAGAATAGAAAATGTATTTAAAAAGATTTATCACTTAGTGGATGGACAACTATATGAATATTAAGTTTAAAGATATTATGTTATTTACAATTCATCCTAAAAGTATATTTGTAAATATAACAACTCAATTCTCTTTAATTTTTTCATTTTTATTCATTCTAAGTCTTTCGTCAACTATATTTGATAATAGCATAGAAGCAAAATTTGAACACTATAATAAAAATACTGCGCAAATTATATCATCACATGATTTGCATACAAATAATGAAATTATTGAATACCTTTCTGACTATATAAGTTCTCAGAGTGCGGTGATTCGTGCACAAGAGATTGATAAAATTGAAAATATTACTTCAATTATTTCAACCAATGTAAGGCTCAATAATGGTAATTTTGCTAGGGATGTAATCACAAATTTTGTTAGTAAAATTGACGACATTAATATTAAGGGTAGATATAAAATCATAAGGGGTAATAATGATTTTACTAATGATAACGATATCATAATTTCAAAAGAATTAGCTTTGGAATTTTTCAATACCGTTGATGTAATAGGAAATAACCTCTATTTCTCCCCAATTAACGATTTTAATTTACTAAATGAACAAGCTATTCAATTTAATATTTGCGGTGTGTTTGAAGGGGTAGAAGTTACAAATTCATTTATACCTGATAGTGTAGCATTAGATCAACAAAGTATTATAATGCAATTGGACAATTTAACTAGAATGTTAACTACCGATGATAGTAATTCTGTATTTAGGGTGTTTAGTCTAAGTTTAATTATACATAGTGAAAATCCGATTAATGAAGAATTACATCAATTTTATATGAAATTATCAAATAATCGAGATTCTTATACCTCTCTTTACTTTTATAAACAACGTAACGAACGGACGATAGGGACTATAATGTCAATTATTAATATGGTTTTTCTTTTCGCAATAATTATATCATTGATTAACTTTATATTAGTATTAACACTAAAAGCAATTAAAAGTAAAAATGTTGTTATTATCAGAATCTTAATGGGTGCTTCAAGAAAATATATTATGTTAATGTATTTTTTATCGACTTTTGCAATAGCCTTATTTTCAATTATTTTTTCATTTATTGTAACATTTATTTATAAGATTATTTTAGAAGCAAATAGTGACTTTATTTTAACTTATTTTTCTGATATATATGTAATTTCATTGTTGTTTTTAGTAATAGTTCTTTTATATTCTATAATCCTTTCAATTACTATAACTAAAAATAGC
>DUUN01000002.1 GCA_012841535.1 Gallicola sp.
ATATTTAGGAGGAAAAATGAAGGTTTTAGTTGTAAATTGTGGTAGTTCATCATTAAAATATCAATTATTTAACATGGATGATGAAACTGTTATGGGAAAGGGACTTGTTGAAAGAATTGGAATTGATGGATCAAAAATAACTCAAACAGTTAATGGAGACAAGTATTCAAAGGAAGAGCCTATTGAAGATCATACCAAAGCTATAAAAATGGTATTTGATTTTTTAACAGACAAAGAACATGGAGTAGTTGAATCTGTAGATGAAATAGGAGCTATAGGTCATAGGGTTTTACATGGTGGAGAAGAATTAATCGATTCTACTTTAATTGACTCTAAGGTAAAGGAAATTATAAGAGATTACATAAAATTTGGACCTTTACACAATCCTGCAAATTTAATGGGAATAGAAGCTTGCGAAAAAATAGTACCTGGAAAACCAAATGTTGCTGTTTTTGATACTGCTTTCCATCAAACAATGCCAGCATATAACTATTTATATGGTATACCATATAAGTACTATGAAAAATATAAACTTAGAAAATTTGGATTCCATGGAACAAGCCATAAATATATTACTCATAGAACTGCTGAATTATTAGGGAAAAATGTAGAGGATATTAATATTATTAGTTTACATTTAGGTAATGGATCTAGTTTAGCAGCTATAAAAAATGGTAAGTGTATAAATACAACAATGGGACTTACACCATTAGAAGGATTAATTATGGGAACTCGTTCTGGAGATTTAGACCCAACAATTATTTCTTTCTTACAAAATGAAGAAAATCTATCTCCAGATGAAATTAATGAAATTTTAAATAAAGAATCAGGAGTTTTAGGTATTTCTGGACTAAGCAGTGACTTTAGAGACTTAGAAGAAGCACATGTTAAGGGAGACGAAAGAGCAACCTTAGCTCTAGATATGTTCCATAATAGAATTAGAAGATTTTTAGGAGCATATATGATAGAATTAGGTAGAGTTGACGCTATATGTTTTGCAGGTGGTGTAGGAGAAAACGGCCCAGATACAAGATATCAAGTTACAAAAAATCTTGAAGACTATGGATTGATTTTAGATAATGAAAAAAATCTATTAAGAGAAGAAGCTTGTATATCTACAGATGAATCAAAAACTAAAATCTTTATAGTACCTACTAATGAAGAATTAATGATAGCAAGGGATACTTTAAAAATAGTTAAGTAATTATTGACAATTTACCAATAAATTTGTATAATAAATTCTGTTGTATGTATAAATTTATTCATAAAGGTTAGTTTTAGATATATGGGATTGTCAACCTACCCATATCTAATTGTTTAATATATTTGAATAAAGCTTTAATATTCAAGGGAGGTGTAGCAATGGCAGTACCAAAGAGAAAAACATCCAAAACTAGAAGAGATAAAAGAAGAGCTTCTTCATATAGATTACCTAGAGTAACTATACAAGAATGTTCAAATTGTCATGAACCAAAATTACCACATAGAGTTTGTAGATCTTGCGGATATTATGATGGTAAGGAAATAATTTCAGTAGAAGACTAAATGTTTAAAAAGATAGGTTTTTACCTATCTTTTTTTATATTATTAAATCTTAATAGAATATGTTAAAATACTATTAGTAAAGAGGTGTATAATGAAAATATTAGTAGATACATTAGGAGCGGATAAAGGTTATAAAGAAATTGTAAATGGAGCATTAAAAGCTTTAGAAAATCATAAAGATTTAAGTATAACTTTTATTGGAGATAAAAATGAAATAGAAGAAGTGGTAAGCGAAAATTCAAATAGAATAGATTATATAGATACAAAAGAATACATAAAAAATGATGAAGAACCAGCATTAGCTATTAGACGAAATAAAAAATCGTCTTTACATTTAGGATTTAAGGCCTTAAACGGTGAAGATTATGATGGACTTATATCCTGTGGTAGTACTGGAGCCTTGCTAGCAGGAGCGACTTTAATAACTAAAAGATTACAAAGTATAAGTAGAGCCGCTTTAACAATAGTATTTCCAACTGAAAAAAAACCTTGTGTTCTTTTAGATGCTGGTGCTAATATGGATTGTACTCCTGAATTATTAGCTCAATTTGCATTAATGGGCAGTGTATATTCACAAGGGGTTTTAAATATTAATAACCCTGAAGTAGGCCTATTAAGTGTTGGCACAGAGGAAGGTAAGGGAGACAAGCTTAGAAAAGACACCTACGAATTATTGAAAGAATCCAATCTTAATTTTCAAGGTAATGTTGAAGCAAGGGATTTACTTTCTGGTAATTCAGATGTTATAGTAACAGATGGTTTTTCAGGAAATGTTTTATTAAAATCTACAGAAGGTACAGCAATAACTATAATGGGAAGACTTAAAAAGGGTATATTAGGTTCTTTTAAGGCGAAGATTGGTGCACTATTGTTAAAGGATGTATTGAAAGATATAAAGGATATGCTAGATTATAACGAATATGGTGCAGCACCTTTGTTAGGAGTAAAAAAAGCTGTATTTAAAGCTCATGGAAGCAGTAATTCTAGAGCAATAGAAACTGGAATTGATGCAATGGTGAAGTTTATAGAAAATGATATAATTAGTAAGATAGAGAATGAATTAGAAAAAAAGGAGAATGAGCAATGATTTATGATAAAGTTGTAGAAATTATAAAAGAAGAATTCAAAGTAGATAATATTAATGAAAATACAATTATTAGGGAAGATTTAGGAACCGATTCTATTGGTTTACTTGAACTTGTTATGGCAATAGAAGATGAATTTGATATTGAAATATCAGATGAAAATTTAGATGAAATTGTAACTGTAAAAGATATAGTAGAAAATATAGAAAAATTAAAGAAGTAGGATATTTTGAAACTCAGTAATAGTAGAATTAAGTTATTAAAACAATTAGAAAAAGAAATATTATATGAATTTAATAATTTGGAAATATTAGATTCTGCTTTTCATCATATATCAAAAGTAAATGAACAAGAGGATTCAAATTATAAATCAAATGAAAGAATGGAATTCTTAGGTGATTCTATTTTAGGATTGGTTTTTAGCGAATATTTTTATAGAAAATACAACGATATTGATGAAGGTGAATTAACAAAATTAAAAAGCGAAGTAGTTTGTGAAGAAAGTTTTTCAAATGCAGCTAAATATTTTAATCTAGGCAAATATTTAGTATTGGGAAAAGGAGAGGAAAAATCTGGAGGAAGACAGAGAAATTCTATTTTATCCGATACATTTGAAGCTTTATTTGCAGCAATTTACTTGGATTCAAATTCATATAGTACCGTATATGATTTAATTACAAAAAAACATATTAATATTTTTGATGATTATTTAAAAATTAACAAGAATAACTATAATTATAAAGCAATTTTACAAAACTATGTACAAATTAAATATAAGAGTAAAGTTAAATATCGATTGGACAAATCAATTGGTCCAGATCATGCAAAAGTATTTTTTGTTACTGCCATGTACAACGATATTGTCTTAGAGCAGGGGAGAGGGAAAAACAAAAAGATTGCCGAACAGAAGGCTGCGAAAAATTCTATAGAGAGATTAGGTATTAAAATTGAGTAAATTAAATATTATACCGGTATTTGTACCACATTATGGTTGTCCAAATGATTGTATTTTTTGTAACCAGAGAAAAATAACTAATAAAAATTATGCTGATGATTTAATAAAAACAAGGTTAGATATTGAAGAATACCTAACTTTTTTTTCGAATAAAAATCAAGAAACTCAAATTGCTTTTTACGGTGGTAGCTTTACAGGTTTAAGTGAAGATGTAATGATAGAGTATTTAAAATTAGCTAATTTTTTTATAGATAAAAATTTAGTTAATTCTATTAGATTATCAACTAGGCCAGATTATATTAACGATAGCATACTAGAGATTTTAAAATATTATAATGTAAAAACAATAGAGTTAGGAGTTCAATCTTTAGACGATGATGTCCTATACTATAATAATCGAGGTCATAACTCTCATACAGTATTTAAAGCATCGGAAAAAATAAAAGAATATGGCTTTGAATTAGGACTTCAGCAAATGATAGGTTTGTATAAAGATAATTATGAAAAATCATTAAGGACTGCAAAGAGATTTGTAGAAATAGGACCTAAATTTGTAAGAATTTATCCTACTTTAGTTATAAAAGATACTAAATTGGAAGATTTATTTTTAAAGGGGATTTATAAGCCCTTAACAATTGATGAAGCAATTAACATAATAAAACCGATTTATATTATGTATTCTTTAAATAGTATAGATGTTATTAGGATAGGTTTACAGCCAACAGATAATATTAATGAAGGTAAGGATGTTGTAGCAGGTCCTTTCCATGCTGCATTTCGTCAACTTCTGTTACAAGAAATATTTAAAGAAATGTCGTCAAAAGAATTGAGTTTATTTGAAAACGGTGAAGAAATATCAATAATAGCAAATAATAAAAATATTTCATACTTAGTAGGAAATAAGGGAATAAATAAAAAATATTATTCTAGTGAATTTAATATAAATAAAATTAAATTTATTGGAACAAAAGAAGATAATAGTAAGGTTATAATTAAATCAAATATTGAGAAAATCAAGATAGATATTTATAATTACTATAGAGAATACTTACGGAACTTAGAGGTGTAACTATTTGAAATTACAATCAATTGAAATTCAGGGATTTAAATCTTTTAAGGATAAAATTAAATTACAATTTAATAAACCTATTTGTGCAATAGTTGGACCTAATGGCAGTGGAAAATCGAATATATCAGATGCGATTAGGTGGGTTTTAGGTGAACAAAGCGTTAAGTCCTTACGAGGAACTAAAATGGAAGATGTAATTTTTTCAGGAACAAATAAGTATAAGCCTTTAAATTTTGCTCAAGTTTCTTTAAATTTTGATAATGCTGAAAAATGGATACCAGTTGAATATGGTGAAGTAAACATTACTAGAAGAGTTTTTAGGACGGGAGAATCTGAGTACTATATAAATAAAAAATCTTGTCGCTTAAAGGATATTCGAGAAATATTTATGGATACAGGTATAGGCAAGGAAGGGTATTCGATTATCGGACAAGGAAGAATTGATGAAATTCTATCTTCTAAAAGTGAAGATAGAAGATTTATTTTTGAAGAAGCTTCTGGCATATCTAAATATAAATATAAAAAAGAAGAGTCTTTAAAAAAACTTGAAAAAACCATCTCTAATTTAGGGAGAATAGAGGATATTTTAACTCAGAAAATAGAGCAAAGAGATTACCTAAAAGAACAATCAGATAGAGCAACAATTGGATTACAATTAACAAATGAAATAAAGATATTGGATTTATATTTTAATAAATTAGAAATTGAAAAGAATGAAAGAGAAATATTAAGAAATTTAGAAGAAACATCATCGTTAAATGATGATATTAGTAAAAATAGAAATAAAATTAATCTCTTAAATACTGAAATTACTTCCTTAGAAGAAAAAGTAGATATATTAAAAGAAAAATATGAAAGTTTACAAAACGAGTATAGTAATTTAGAGAAAGAAATAAATAATTTAAATTTAGAAGTTAAGTTAAATGAAGAAAAAATCAAATATGAAGATTCAGAAATAATTAGATTAAAAGAGGAAGAAAAATATCTACAGGAAAAAAACAATAGATTAAAAATCAAAATTGAAGAAAATATAGAAGAAAGACAAGTAATTGAAAAAAACATTGAAGAAACTTCTAAAAATATAGATAAATACAATAAAGAAAAAAATATTTTTTCAAAAGAACTACAAAAAAATGAAGAGTCTTTAAAAATACTAGAAGAAGAAAAAGAAAATTATATAGAGAAATTAAAAAACATAGAAGTAGAACAAAGAACAGAGGAAAACATTGAAAATTCTAATAGGGAAAAAATAAAAAACGATGAAGTTATAAGGGATAAACTACTTAAAGATATAGAAGAATTAAAAAATAATATTAATCATAAAGAAATTGAACTAAAAGATGATTATAAGATTATTGATGATTTAAATAGTATTATAGCTGATTTAGAAAAAGAAATTAATATTTTAAAGAATAATATTCAAAATAAAAATAATAATAAAACGGATATTTCTATTCAAATTAAAGATTTAAATAGGGAATTTTCTTTTTATAAAAACATAATAGAAAATTATGAAGGATATAATAGACAGGTAAGTACTTTTTTTAAAAAAATCAAATCTTCTAATTTGAATACACTGCCCTTAGGAACGTTAGCAGAATTAATAAATGTAGAGGAGAAATATTCTGTAGCAATTAATAATGTTTTAGCTGGAACATTACAAAATCTTGTTGTAAATAATGAAAATGATGCAAAGGAATTAATAGATTTTTTAAAAAGAGAAAAAATTGGGCGATTAACATTTTTACCCTTAAATAAAATTAAAGGAAGAAATCCTATACCTAACTTTAATGATAATAGAATATTATCTATTGCATCTGAAATTATTGAATGTGATGAAAAGTATAAATCACTAATTAACTACTTTTTAGGTAGGACTATTCTAGTCTCAAATATTGATGATGCAATTATAATTAGTAAAAAATACAAACAGTTTAGGGTTGTTTCTCTGGATGGGGATATTTTTAATTCATGGGGTTCTGTAATAGGTGGATATTCAAATAACAAGAAAACCATAAACATAATAAATAGGAAAAAGAATTTAGACTCTATTAAGGATAAATTAGAGGATTTAAAACAAAAATACAATAAACTAGAAAATGAAATAAGTGATTTACAAAATAAAATAATTTATAATAAAAATTTATTTAATGAAAAAAATAAAGATTTAGAAATTCTTAAAAAAAATAAAAACTTAAAAGAAAAGAAAATAGAGGAAATTAATACTCAAATATATATTAAAGAAAATTCTTATAATGAAATTGAAAAATCGATTAATGAATTTTATTTAAAGTCTTTAGAAACTAAAGATATTGGAAATGTAGATGAAATAAAAGAGAAATTAGATAAAATTAAGATTTCTTATAATAATGTTAGAGAAAGAAGAAGTCAAATAACTTCTAAGATTAATTTTTTAGACCTTGAAATAATAAAGGAAAATTCTAAACTGGAATCTTTTAAAAGAGATTTAGGTATTAATGATAACAATAGAAATGAATTTAAAAACGAAATTGAAGATACAAATATTAGAATTAAAACTATTTCAAATACTATACTAGAACTTATTAATAATTTAAAAACCAGAGAAGAAAAATTAAAGGTAGATAGGTATAATTTAGAGGAAATTAACGGTAAGGCAAGTTTATTAAAAGAAGTTATTCCTACTGAAAAATATAACTATGAAACCAATTTAAAGTTATTTTTAGAAAAGAAAGATGAAGTAAATGATATAAAAAACATATCTTCAAAATTAGAGTATAATTTAGAAATAATTAATAATAAAATAGAGAATCTTACAAGTAGTAAAAATAAAATTTTATCTAATATATACGAAGAGTATAATGTATTTTTAGAAAAGTTTACCTTAGTATACAATATAGATAATAGAAGTAAAAGTGATTTGAAAAAACTAAAATCTAAATTAAAAAATTTAGGTTATTTTAGTACAGATTCTATTGAAGAATATAAAACTATAAATGAGGAAGTGGAGTTTTTATCTGCTCAAAAAGATGACTTATTAAATTCAAAAGACGATATTGAAAGTATTATTAAAACTTTAGATATTGATATGAAAAAAATGTTTGCCAAGAGTTTTAATGTGATTAATACTAAATTTAATGAGATTTTCCATATTCTTTTTGATGGAGGACATGCAAGTTTAGAAATACAGGACAATGATGTTTTAAATGGTGGTATAGATATAGTAGCTGAACCACCTGGAAAAAAATTACAAAACTTGTCCCTGTTATCAGGGGGAGAAAGAGCATTAACAGCAGTGGCCTTATTATTCGCTATTTTTGAAACAAGCCCATCACCATTTTGTATACTAGACGAAATTGATGCAGCCTTAGATGAAGCGAATATTTCAAGATATACTAAATATTTAAAATCATTTACAGATACTACTCAATTTATTATGATTTCTCATAGAAAGACAACAATGGAAATTGCAGATATTCTTTATGGTGTAAGTATGGAAGAAGAGGGAGTAAGTAAAGTTATATCCTTAGAAATTGAATAGGAGGAATTATGTTTAAAAATTTTTTTGATAAATTTAAGAATAAAGACAATGAAGAAATAGAAGAAAAGGAAGAACTGGAGAAACAAGAGGAAGAAAAAAGTGGCTTAGAAGAGGAAGATTTAAATAAATCTTCCGAAAAGGAAACAGAAAAAATCGTAGAGGAAACAGTTGAAGTAGTAGAGGAAGTAAATCAAGAAGAAATAGTTACTGAAGAAAAGGAAAGTTTTTTTAACAGGTTAAAAAAGGGATTAACAAAAACTCGTGATAATATTTCCAATAAAATAGATACAATTTTAGCAAGCTATCAAAAAGTAGATGAGGAATTATTTGAAGAAATAGAGGATACTTTAATTTCAGCAGATGTTGGAGTTGATTCTACTATGCAAATAATAGATGAATTAACAGAAAGGGTAAAACTTGAAAGAATAAAAGATCCAAAGGAAGTAAAAAGTCTTTTAATTTCTATTATGAAGCAAAAACTAGCTGAAGCAGTGCCAAATAATGATCTTGACACTTCAAAAAGTCCAACAATTATATTGGTAGTCGGTGTAAATGGAGTAGGGAAGACTACAACAATTGGTAAAATGGCAGCAAAATTAAAGCAACAAGATAAAAAAGTAATGTTAGTTGCAGCTGATACTTTTAGGGCGGCAGCAATTGAACAATTAACAGAATGGGCAAATAGAGCTGAAGTAGATATTATCTCCCATAAAGAAGGAGCAGACCCTGCATCTGTAGTTTTTGATGGAATAGCTTCTGCTAAATCTAAAAATGTAGATGTATTAATTTGTGATACTGCAGGTAGATTACACAATAAAAAGAATTTAATGAACGAGCTTAATAAAATACATCGTGTTGTTGAAAGAGAATATCCAGAGGCAAAGAAAGAAACATTATTAGTAGTAGATGGTACAACAGGTCAAAATGCAATTTTTCAAGCAAAAGAATTTAAAGAAGTTGCAGATTTAACAGGTGTAGTAATCACTAAATTAGATGGAACTGCAAAGGGAGGAGTTGTATTTCCTTTAGAAATAGAACTTGGATTACCTGTAAAATTAATAGGTGTTGGAGAACAAATAGATAATTTAATGGAATTTGATTCTGATAATTTCGTAGATGCAATATTTAATTAATAATTATTCGTTTATTTGAAAATATACATGTTATTTGTTAAAATTATACAACGGGGGTACGTTATGCTTAATAAAAATAAATTTAAAAATGGTTCTGTAAAGATATCTAATGATATTATAAATAAAATTGCAGGCACTTCTGCTTTAGAAGTTGAAGGTGTTACTGCATTAATTGGCTCTATGGGTGAGAAAATTACCAGTTCTAAAAAAGGAGCTATGAAAGCTACTGAGGTAGAAGTTGGTAGGGACTATGTTATTGTTAGTATAAACTTGATTTTAGATTCTGAATCAAAAATACCAGAGACTACAAAAGCAGTTCAAAATAAAATTAAAAGCGATATTGAAAATATGACAGGACTAAGTGTTAGTCAGGTTAATATAAATGTAGTAGGAATAGATAATAATTAGAAAATACCCTCTTTTAAATAGAAAGAGGGAATTTTTGTGTGGAGGAATTTTGAGTAGAAAATCAGCTAGAGAATGGGTTGTAAAGTATATATTTCAAGCAACAATAAATAATGAATATAATAATTACAATTTTGAAAAATTTTGTGAAAATTTTGAAATAAATAATAATGAAAAAGAATTTATAGATAGTTCAATAAAATCAATTTTTGAGAACTTAGAAACAATAGATAAGCATATTGAAAAAAATCTTATCGGTTGGGAATTTAATAGATTATCCAGTATTGATAAGTCTATTTTGCGAGTAGCAACTAATGAAATTTTATTCAATGAAAATATACCAAATAAGGTAGCTATTAATGAAGCAGTAGAAATAGCAAAAAGATTTTCTTCAGACGATGCTTATAGGTTTATTAATGGGGTCTTAGGATCAATATCAAGAAAGAGTTTGATGGAATGACAAAAGCTATAAAAATAAAGGAATTAAGTAAATATATTAATTCTTTAGTTAAACGTGACCCAATTTTGGCAAATTTACACGTTGAAGGTGAAGTTTCTAATTTTAAGATATCATCAGGTAATGTTTATTTTGTTTTAAAAGATGAAGCAGCATCCTTAAGATGTATTATATTTAAAAATATGGAATTAGCAAAAACCATATCTATAAAAGATGGAATGAAAGTAATTGCGAGAGGTTCATTAACAACTTATGATTATGGAAGTTATTATCAATTATTAGTTAAGGAAATAGTATCAGATGGTATAGGTGATATATATCAACAATTTGAAATTTTAAAGAGCAAACTAGCAAAAGAAGGTTTGTTTTCATCTGACCATAAAGTAAACATTCCTAATATGCCTAATTCCATAGGTGTTATAACATCTCCAACAGGAGCAGCAGTTAGGGATATTATAAATACTATAAGAAGAAGGTTTCCAATAGCTAATATCTATATTTATCCTTCAAAAGTTCAAGGAAATGAAGCTGCTGAAAATTTAATAGAGGGATTAAAATTTTTTGATGAGTCTAAACTTGTAGATACTATTATTATTGGTAGAGGTGGAGGATCTTTTGAAGATTTAAATAGTTTTAATGATGAAGGTTTGTTGTATGAAATCTATAACACTAAAACTCCAGTAATATCTGCAGTCGGTCATGAAATTGATAATATGTTATCTGATTATGTTGCAGATCTTAGAGCAGCAACACCAACAGCAGCTGCTGAATTAGCAACACCTAAAATTGAAGATTTAAAAAACAATTTAAATGAATCATTTAATTTATTAAATAAGTATTTTTATAATTACTTTGTTGAAGAAAAAAAACTTTTAGATTTTTATTATAAGGAAATTAATTACTATAATCCTAAAGAAAGGATTATTAACCTAAAAAAAGAATTAACCTATATAAAAGAAAGACTTGAAAAAAACAATTTGAACTATTTTAGTTCTGAAAAGAATAAGATTGATAATATTTATTTAAAAATTAAAAATTTTAATCCAATTAATAGAATTCAAAAAGAAAAAGAAAAATTACAAGTTTTAAATAAATTGTTAAATATGAATATAAATAATTTACTTTCTAAAGAAAAATTCAAAATAGATAGTTTTAAAATTAAATTAGATACCTATGATTCAAATAAAGTCTTAAAATATGGGTATGCGAAGGTATATTTAGATAATAAACCTGTAGGAAGTATAAATAATATTAATGTCAATGACAATGTTAAGATTTATTTTCATGATGGTGAAGCAAATGCATTAATAGAAAGTAAGGAGAATAAATTTGAGTAATAATTTTAGTGAATATGAAAAGGGTATTGAAAGATTAAATGAAATTTTAGAAAAAATGGAAAATGGAGATATTTCCCTAGAAGAAAATGTTTTATTATACGAGGAAGGAATTAAACTTCATAATAAATTATCTAAGATTTTAGAAAGAGAAGAAGGTAAAATTAAAATAATTTCCAATAATAATATTGAAGAAATAGATGAGATGAATTTTTTAAATGAAGAGTAGAAATAATTTTAAAACAGATTTACAAATTAAACAAAACATAATTAATGAAAAATTAAATACAGTTTTTACAGATGATGATATACTATCAAAAGCTTCTAAATATGCAATTATAAATGGGGGAAAAAGGTTAAGACCAATTTTACTTATTGAATTTGCAAAACTATTCTCTAAAGAAGATGACTATATTTATGATTTTGCAATAGCTTTGGAATTAATACATAATTATTCCTTAGTTCATGATGACTTACCTTCTATGGATAATGACGACTATAGGAGAGGTCAACTAACTGTCCATAAGAAGTTTGGTGAGGATATAGCCATACTTGTTGGAGATAATTTACTTAATACTTCAAATGAAATTGTCTTGGACATTATTTATAAAACAAAAGAAAAAGATAGTGTTATTGAAGCAGGTAGGTATTTGGCATATAAGGCAGGAAGAAATGGTATGATAACTGGTCAAATTTTAGATATATCCAATGAATTTTTAAATTCAGATCAGATTTTAGATATGTATAATAAAAAAACCTGCGGATTAATTATGGCTGCTTGTAAATGTGGTGCTATTTTAGGTAAGGCTAATAGTGATGAAATCAAACTAGCCGAAGAATTTGGATATGCCTTAGGATTGTCTTTTCAAATTCAAGACGATATTTTAGATTATGAAGAGGATAAAAAAATAGGAAAGATTACTTTTGCTAATTATACATCAAAAGACAATGCTGAAAGAATACTATTAGAATACTCTAATAAAGCACTGGGGATTTTAAATAAATTTAAAAAAGACACGTATTTTCTTAATAGTTTAGTTAAATATTTAATTAATAGGGATATTTAAATGGAAAAAAAAAGAATAGACCTACTTTTAGTAGAGTTAGGATATTCAAAATCTAGAACATATTCTAAAGAATTAATTAAACAAAAAAGAGTTTATCTTAATAACAAATTAGTAACTAAGGCATCGACCTTAGCAAGCTCTAATAATTTAAAAGTTATTGAAGGTAAAGATTATGTTTCAAGAGGTGCTTATAAACTTATTAAAGCTATAGAAGTTTTTAATATAGATATTAACAATAAGGTATGTTTGGATATAGGTTCTTCAACTGGAGGATTTACACAGGTATTATTGGAACATGGTGCAAGAAAAGTTTTTGCCCTAGATGTTGGAACCAGTCAATTAGACAGGAGTTTAAAAGATAACCCTAGGGTTGTATCTTTAGAAAATACCAATATAAAAAATATTGATACCAATGTATTTTTTAATTATAATCTAGAAATAATTACTATAGATATTTCTTTCATATCTATAAAAAAAATACTTTTTGTATTGGATAAAATAGTACATGATTTTACCAATATTATTATTCTTATTAAACCTCAATTTGAAGGTGATAGCTCGTTATTAAAAAAAGGAATAGTCAATAAAAAGTTTCATTATAATATTCTTAGAGATATTGTAGATTATATTAATAAGAATGGTTTTATTGTTATGGATATAAGTTTTTCACCTATTTTGGGAAAAGAAGGAAATGTTGAGTATTTAATGCACTTAATAAAGGGAAAAGAAGAAAAGATATTTCCAAAAGATATTATAGTAGAAACTATTGAATCAGCATTTGATAAAAGGAGAAGAAATGAAGAAATATACTAGACAAAGACTGATTTTAGATTTAATTCAAGATAATGAAATTCATACCCAGGAAGAATTGTCAGATCTTTTGGAAAAAAGTGGAGTCAGAGCGACTCAGGCTACTATTTCTAGAGATATTAAAGAATTAAGAATTTCAAAAGTTCAAACACGAGATGGTGAGTATCACTATGCAATAATTGATACAGTACATGATTCTTTAAATGAGCGATTAGATAAAATTTTTAAATCAGCAGTCTTAACTGTTAAGCATAATAACGACATGGTTATTGTTAAGACAATTTCCCATACAGCAACAGTTTGTGCAACGTCTATTACAAATGCAAAAATTGATAACATAAGTGGGATTATTGCAGGAAATGATACTATATTTATTGCAGTTGAAGATAAAAGTAAATTGGATATTACAGTTAACGATATTAAATCAATTATAAGGTAGAATTATGCTTGCAGAATTATACATAGAAAATTTTATTATAATAAAAAAACTTAATATAGAATTTTCCAATAGATTTAATGTAATTACAGGAGAAACGGGTTCTGGAAAATCGATACTAGTTAATTCTTTACAACTATTACTTGGAGGTAGATTTCAAAAGAGTTTTTTTGGCAAATATGGAAATAAGTCTATAGTTGAAGGAAAATTTCTAGTATATGATGTTGATAAGCTAAAAGAGTTTCAGGATGCAGGTTATACTTTAGATGATAATGAGCTAATTATTACTAGAGAACTACAATTAAATGGAAAAACTTCTAATAGAATTAATGGACGTAATATTAGCTTGGCCCTACTTAAAGAATTAATGGATGGGCTAATGGATATTCATAGTCAAAATGAAAATCAAACTCTTCTAAAAAAAGAAAACTATTTAAATTTAATAGATTCTTTTAATCCTAATATAATCAATGATGAATTAAAAAAGATTGAAAAGCTTCTAAAGGAAAAAGATGAATTATTAAGGGAAATAGAGAGTTTGGAAATTTCTCCTCAAGAACTAGATAGGGAAAAAGATATACTACAGTATCAATTATCTGAACTTGAAGAGTTAGACTTGGAAAATATAGATGAAGAGGAGATTTTATCCGAATATAAGCTATTAAGTAATATTGAAGAAATAATTAATGATTTAAATAGCTTTTCCAATCTTTTTAGTTCTGAAGACTATAATAGTATAGATATTTTTACAATGCTTGGTAAAAGTAAGGAATTATTGGGAAATGTTGAAGAAAAGGATAAATATATTAAGCCTTACTATGAAGAACTAAATAATATATATTTTCAATTAGAAGATATAGTTTCGGAAATTAGTCGATATACAAGTAATTTATATGTAGATGATGAAAAATTAGCAATACTTAATAGCAATATAGAAACAATAACAAATCTAAAAAGAAAATATGGTGCAAGTATTGAAGATTTAATTGTTTTTAGGGATAATATTTATAGTAGAATAAATAGACTTAATAATATTGAAGAAAATTTAGAAAATTTAAAAAAACAATTAGAAAAAAATA
>DUUN01000074.1 GCA_012841535.1 Gallicola sp.
GTGGCATCTGCTGTAGAAACTTCAATAAAAATCTTGGTTGCGTCACGCTTGGCAATATGGTCGCTTACATACTTCTCCAGAGCGTGTCTTGCAATACTTGATGTAGTAACGCTTGCTTCCGGCATTTGTGCTTGTAGTTCATCTATGATGGAATCCAACTCATCAGACTGCCTTTGTGTAAGCCTTACTCTTAGCATACTATCTTTTTCTGTAGACATAATTACACCTCCTGTGTTTCTTTGTGTCTTTATTGTATCACATCGTAATACAACTGTCAATAGTTATGAAAAAGAAAACCCGGCTTACCATTTTATTGGGTTGCCGGATTAACTTCAACAATGCAATAGGGTTTATCCCATAGAACTAGACTTCTAATCCAAAATACAAAATCTGATTTCCTACATTAATAAAGCTCCTTTTTTGCATTTCACATAATTAGTTACATAAATATTTTATTGCTTTAATGCTTTAAGATATTTTGGATATATTATATCAGCAATTTGGGCATAAGGAATTCTTACGCTATTTTCCAAAAAATAAAACACAATATTTTTTTCCTTATCAATATACCAAGTTGTTTCACCATCTGTATCTTTTAATATATCAATAATTTCTTGCTGTGAAAAACTATGATGATTATCCCTTTCTTCCTCTTTAGTATATACCTCAAATGCATCTCTAAAATTATGAAAATTTGGAATAGCTTCACTACTATAGTCTGTCTCAATAAGGGTCCCATCATTGCTATTGATCAGCCTCTCATCAATCATCATAAAATCTGGTAACTTAATTTCTTTACCTGTTATCATGTCAATAGTAATACAGAAAAATCTATATGTTTCTCCAATTATACGATTATTACTATATTCGTACTGATTAAAACTATACCAAAAACTAGCAATATATTTATTCGCTAACCCTACACCACTTTTGAATTTATATTCTAAGTTAGGATTAGAAAAATCAACAAATGTTTCGCCTGTATAAAGCTTGGCTCCATGCAAAACCTGTTCCTCTAAAAGTTTGTTAATATCTTCTTGCTTCTTGTGATCCTTTAGCCCATTGATGCAAGGATATTCAACATAAGATCCATTAATAGTATATGATGTTATTGAGGTTGTATAATTTGATGGATCACTATTAACCATGAAATTAATAAAAACCATAAGTGTTACAAGAACTAAAGCACATAATAATATTCTAATCTTTTTCACAACAATTCCCCCTGATTTTTAATTCGGCAAGGTATAGTTTTTCATCCATAAATCATACGCATCCTTTCTTTTTTGGTACTCATGAGGTTTCATATATTTGTTAACCACTTCCGTAACCTTATGAATGTCACCAGTATCAGCCTTGCTATTGAGATTATTTTTAGTCCAATAAAACACAGCAGCTTCCCAAGTATAGTTCACAGCAACATATTCAGCCCCTTTGTTTGTAATGTTTATATCCGTTGTTCCAAACTCTGTGCTCATCCAATTTTCAAATTCTTCATAATGATAATCCCATGTAAGCTGAA
>DUUN01000215.1 GCA_012841535.1 Gallicola sp.
GATATCTAAGTCCTATAGAATACAGAAAATTACATATGACAAGTTGAATTTCTATAAATAGATAAGAATATTTTCAAGGTTTAGGCTATGGCAAATTATGTCTTTTAATTTGGGCAACGCCTTTACCTTAGACTAGTTCTTGGAAATATTTTATAGTCGTTAAGAAATTCAAGGAAGTGTTTGACATGAAATTGTCTAAAAAAGGGTTGCCATACCAGTCTTATTTGCCATCTAATCACTTTCCTTTCTATACATAGAAGTCTGAACAACTCTATTATATTAAGAAAGTGATTATTTGGTATAACCTATTTCCACCACCCGCATAGCAGGTGGTTTTATGTTTCGTACGCTACGCGTACTCAACTGTCTAAAGACAAAAAATAAAAAATTATCAGGCAGCTATATAGCTACCTGATATAAAAGTAGTTTGTTATTTTATTGTATACCAGCACCATTTGACAAAGAGCCATTTTTTAACAAGATGAATTTAAGTATAGCGGACTGCATAAGTCCGCTTTTATTTTACACTATTATAAATTCAACTACCTTAATATTAATAGATATCTTCCTACTGAATATCAAATTTTATAAATCATCAATATTATCTAATAACTTAATCATTTTTTCCTTTAATTCTTTGGTTTTTGAAGGTGATACACCTTCACTGGAAATATTGATTTTAAAGTTTTTCCAGTTTAATGTGGCCATATTAAAAAAATCCGATAAATTTTTATTGCTTACAACATTTACCCATTGATGAGGTAAAGCATCTTTTTTTACCTGTTCATTGACCACTGAAGAACTAGTGCATGCAAAAATCAAATCGGCATCTCTAATATCATCTTTCTCATACTTCTTTTTATTCCAAATTATAGCCTTCCTATCTATATCCTTATGTAAGGATGGACTGATAACTTTAACTAAAGCACCTTGCCCCATTAAGGCTTTAATTTTTCTTGCTGCTATATAGCCTCCACCTACTAATGTAATATTTTTATTTTTTAATTCAAGCATTATAGAATACATATCTATCCCTTTCATTTAAATATAGAATTAGTAAATAAACTATTTGTTTTTTTATAACATTTAACGACTTCTATTTTCAAGCAGTAATCTTTGGGTATGCTGTATATAGATTTCCTGTATTTCATCATATTCTCCAAGACCTTTAAGATTAACATCAACTATAAATTCCTCATCTTCAAGTCTGGATTTTAAGGAATACTTTTCCTTGGAAATCATATCTTTTTTTACATGTTTCCCTGACACTAATAACAACGGAGCTATATTTACTTTATTTATATTGCAATTATGTAATTTTTCAATCAGCATTTCTATACTCGGACAGCTTTCCATTGTACATATGAAAATAGGCTCAGCTTTTAATATAGTATCAAGATAGGTATAGGCCATAATTTCTTTATTAAGACTACCATGTCCCATTAATACCAATCCTTCTCCTTTTTTATATCCTTCGACTCTTTTTATCAATATTTTTTTTAAATCTATAAAATCGCTTAAATCGGTTAATAACGGTTTACCTATTTTTATAGTATCAAACCTTTCTTTGTAGATTTCAACTTGATCTACGATTTTTTCATATTCTTTTCCTTGAATTATATGTAAAGGTTGAATAAAAACATGTCCGTATTCAGATTTTGATAATTTTTCTAATATTCCAGGGATATTTAATATTTCAATTCCTTTTTTTATCTTTATTTGCTCTATAATCATTTCAGAGGTATATGCTTGATATATATGAAAGTCATAAAATCTTTTTATGTATCGCTTCTCTATGATGTCTGTTATTTTAACTTTAATTCCGGGAAAGGTAGTTCCAAAACTGGCAACAACTATAGCTTTTTTCATATTTTCTCCCTATCATTTCATAAAACTTATATATTATACAGAAATTATCAATCTATATTTTCAAAAAGATCGAAATTCTTTAAGATTCTTTCGACTGTTGCATTTGATTTTCGGTATATAAAGAACATCTCAGGCGCATACAATTCCTTTTCAAAGTCCATTTTCACTAGAGTTCCTTTTTCCAATTCTTTTTCAACGGAACATTTATATAAAAATGTTATTCCTAAATTATTTTTTACAAAATCCTTTATTATACTGTAATTGCCTATATGCATTACATTAAGTTGATCTAGAAACAATCCGTTCTTAGCAATTTCATTTTCCACCAGTTTTCCAAGTCCTGAACCATATTCACGTAAGATAAATGTTTCATAAACTATATCATTCCAAGTTATTTTTTTCCCTGCAAATTTACTATTTGGAGAACAGATTCCAATAAGCGGTTCCTTCCTAAACAGTCGATGTTGAAAAGCTTCTTTGTCAAAATTTCCTTCTACAAATCCGCATTCAATTCTATCTAAGTCCAATGATTGTAGAAGATCTCTAGTATTTTCGACATATATATTGAAATGAGTAAATGGAAATCTTTTAGATAGTCCTATTAAAGCCTTACTTATTAAATAATTTCCAATGGTAAATGTACATGATAGTGTTATTTCTCTTGGAAAATCCTCATACAATAAACGTTTCAGTCCTTTTTCTCCCTCTTTGTTTATTCTTGAAACCAACTCATACAAATATTTCCCCGCTTCTGTTAAATGAAGCTGTTTCTGTCTATACTCAAATAAAGTAACCCCTAATTTTTCCTGTAGTTGAGATATGTGTTTACTAACTGCCGGCTGTGTAAAATTTAAGATTTCTCCTGCTTTTGTATAATTTAAAGTTTCACATACTGCTAAAAATGTAATATAATGATAATCCAACATTTAAATTCCCCACTTTGATTTACTATAATACTTTTATATTAACATATTTTCCTAAATCCCTTTTAATAGCTCTATAGGTTGTATTTCCCAGTACATAGTAATCAATAGGTGGATAGTTTGGAAAATCTTTCGCCACATAAAAAAATCTACTCCAAATCGATGGGCTGGAGACAAAGTAATCAGTAATTATATTCTCTTTCATATATTCCCTCAATTTTTCAGGACTACCTAATGGACATTGGTTTTTATACATCTGCCAATAATTTCCATATTTTGCATAATTTTTAATATTTCCTTTATTGCCTATAATCCAAAGTGGCTCTATTTCATTTGGATACGCCTTTACCCATTCGTCAATTAGATTTTTACCATAGGACTTAGATGGCATAAATCCAATATTATATCCATGTTTCACCAATTCTTTACCTGTAAACGGTCCAACTACAGCAAAATATTTTAATTTTAGTATCTGCTCTATTTTACTTACCATTGATGAATTGGTTTTTATATACTCTTTTAGTGTTTCAAAAAAAGCATTAACACTTGATGGGCTAACAAAGAAAATCCAAGGATATCCTTCAAGTTCTTCTACTTTTTCAAAAGACCATTGAAAATCATATACTATCTCTATTAATGGAATGGAAACAAATCGAGCCGGATAATCCTTGAACCTGGTTTTCATATCTACTATGTTTTTTTTAGGCTCTCGGGTTAATAAAAAAAGCCTTGTCATACTAAGTCCCCTCTTAATATATCTGCTGCCTTTTTACCAAGTTTTTCAGGATTTTTACCTTCTATCCTGCAATCATATCGCTTACCTGATTTCAAATCTCCAATCATGGCATTTAAAATAATTTTGTCATCTACCTTTCTAGCATATGCTGCTAAAGGTGAATTACATCCTAGTCCAAAAACCCTTAAAAAAGCCCTTTCACAGCTAACGGCTTCCCTAACATCCGGCTTATCCAGTTCTGATGCAATAATACTTGCTTTGTCACCTATTCTACCTTCAACAACAATAGCCCCTTGACCCGGAGCCGGCAAAAAATCCTGCAGCGGCAAAATGTATTCTATAATTTTCTTATCTTCTTTTATCATATTATAACGTCGTAATGCTGCTCCAGCCATTATAATTGCGTCATATTGACCGGACTTCAATTTTTTTAAACGAGTATCTATATTACCTCTTAATGAATTAAGCTTAATATCAGGCCTATTATAGGATATCTGAAAACGTCGACGTAAACTACTTGTTCCTACAATTGCACCTTTTGGCAATTCCATTAGATTCCTGTAACCACCACATATTAATAAAGAATCCGTCACGATTTCCCTCTCAGTATAAGCGGCTAAAGTAAGCCCCTCAACTTCTGCCGATGGTAAATCCTTTGCACTATGCACTGCTAAATCAATTTCTCCCGATATTAATGATTGCTGAATTTTTTTCACAAAAACACCTTGGCCACCAATAATAGCCAAGTCTGTTTTTTTATCTATATCACCTTGAGTTTGAATAAATACTTTTTTAAAGGTAATATCAGGAAATCTTAATTGAAGTTTATTAATTACCAAATCTGCCTGAATTTCTGCTAATATACTTTTTCGAGTTCCTACTTTAATAATCACTGTTTCCACCAAAATCCTTATTATTTAAATGTTTAATTTATTACACAATGAAACAAAATCCTTTTTACTACAGTTTTTTGAATAGATAATATCATACTGCTCTTTGGCTAGCAAAATTCTACTATATATTTCATCAAATCGGGAATCGTATATATCCCCTATGAAAATCGGGAAAAAATCACACCCTAAAGATGTAAGTTTCAAAATTTCGTCAAATTCCATAGAAGTATCGGAAATAAAAATAACTCTTTTTCCAAATAGGGGCTTGTTTTCAAACCAAGATAATTTGCTTATTTCATCTTTTGAAAAATTTCCAATTATTATAATTGCAGGATTATAAATTCCATAATACTCAACTTGATTTGAAATCGTTGCTAAAGTTCCTACAATTTTTTTCTGCCTACCAAGAGTTGCCCATTGAATTACCATTACCGATAAATCCTTATCGGCTCCCTGTTGTAAAAAAGCATTACAAATATTTTCTAATTTTCCCATTCCCATATACATAGCAACAACTCCACCTTCTGCAATACTTACTAAAGGTTCTTTAACAAATTCCCTAAGTTTTGCCGTTGGTGTGCAAATGAAAATTTTTTCTCTTTCATATCGTTTTGTAATTGATAGACCACAATAAACAGATGCTGCTGATACTGTGGTGATGCCGGGGATTACCTCATATGGAATTCCAGCTTCTTCAAGAGCTTCCATCTCCTCTCCAACTCTTCCATATACAGCCGGATCCCCTCCCTTTAACCTTACAACAATTTTCCCTTCTTTAGCATAATCAATAAGAACATTTTGAATATCCTCTTGTTGCATAGTATGATTTTTAGGGGCTTTGCCTACATATATAAGATTTGCCTCCTTTGGAGCCTCATATAAGAGCAAGGGATTGACTAACTTATCATATAAAACAACTTCTGCCTGTCTTAATACTCTCAATGCCTTTATCGATAAAAGCTCCGGATCACCCGGTCCCGTTCCTACTAAGTACACTTTTGACATATTTTTCACTTTCCTTAATATTTAATATCTTAAAAAATTATTATTGATACAGGACTTTTCCTCGACCTTTTGCTAAATCAAAAAGGATTAACCCTATTATTGCAAATATAATCGGACCTATAATTAAAGTAGCTGCACTATAATAATCCTCAATAGATACTTTTTCATAAATACTAAAGAAAATACTTATAACTACCGTTATAGATACGGAAAAACTAAGTAGCAACTGATTTCTTCTATTGTCACAAAATGGTAATAAACTATTTCTAGGATATATTTTCTTAAATGAAGGATAGGATAATGCTAGCAACAAGTAAGGAATTGCTCTTGATATATTGGTCATCATAGTCAATTGGTTGTAAAAACTTCCAATAGAATTTTGAAAACAGCTAATTCCTAAAATAAAAATACTTAGAAGAAACCCTTGTATAATAATTGGAATTATTGGTAATTTTTTCTTACTCTCCCATTTTAAATACTTCTTTAATCTGGTTTCCTTTAAACTCTCAGTAACCGCTAGTAAAGGTCCTGTTGAAATAATTGACAGTAAACTTATATAGGATGTAAAAATAGTAACTGCTGTTAATCGAATAAATATTTGAAAAAGTAAGTTACTTGCTCCTTTTGATAAGTTTAAAAGCTCTCCAAGGTTTAATGACAATTGTCCAATAAGACCATACATAATATTTCCCAAATGTAATGAATTACCATTTACCATTTCTTTAAGATCAATACTTGCTCCCCATAGAAAGATACCAAAAATATACAAACAAATGATTATAGCACCACTTATTAAAACATATTTGGAAAACTTTTTCTTTAATACTCCTGTTTCGTTAACTAGGCAAGCCACAGTATCCAAACCACCAAAAGCGGTTATTCCAAATATGAAAAACGAAAAATTCTCAGCACTACTTTGCAATTTCCCTTGTGATTTAAACAAATCATTAAACTGAAAACTTTCTACCAATTGTCCATGATTTACAATCAAGGATATAATAGCTCCTATTCCTACAATCCCCATTAAAAGCAACATAAATCTACCGCTTATAAAAGATAAATCCAGTATTTTTTTAAATCCACCTAATTTTAGTAATGAGATTAAAATTATTAAAAAAATTGAGAGTAAAGCAATTACCATAACCATTGGAATGTTTCCAAAAACCCTATTGTTTTTAGTAAAATCATCGCCAAATAAAATTATAGATAATGGTATCCAGGTTTTCATACAAAGTGAAATCATCCAAATAAAATAACTACTATACCACATCAAGGTAGTCACAAATGCTAATCTTTGAGAAGTTGAATCCTTAAGCCAACTATAGATTCCCCCTGCTTTATCATTATAGACAGTAGTTAAATCCGCAATTATAAAACAGTAAGGAACAAAATATGTTAACGCGCTTAATATAAACCATGGAATAGCTGAATATCCCTTTAAAAAGAAGGCATTTGACATACTTGTAAATGAAAATACAGTTGTAACTATCATGACTAAAAGCTTTGTTTTAGCCATTGAACTCTTATGATTTAAATTTCTAATTAACATTTGGGTGACTCTCTATATTCTTTAAATGAATATTGCTACGATATTCCTGCTCATCCCAATAGACATTATCGGCAATCAAAGCTTCTTCATTTAACTCAACACCATCAAGCATAAACTTTTTAAAATTATGATATCCGGCTCTATCTATTAAGTGACCTCCATGAAGATATTCAGCTTGTCCCTTTAGTACCCATCTGGAAAATTCCGGCCATCTTTCAATAATCTGTAATACAGCTTTCTCCGATAACCAATTGGCAAACATTTTACCCATTCTTGGAAATTGCTTACCTGATCGTCCTCCTATAAATATTTTATAGTACACTTGGTCTTGACGTTGCCAGGCACCTGTTGGACAAATGGTTACACATTCCCCACACCCTACACAACAGCACATATCCTTAGTTATTTTTTCTTGATCATTTTTTTCAAGTACCCTTGTAGCTACCTTTTTACATTTTTTAACACATGCTTCACAACCAATACATCTATCTTGATAATAAACAGGTTTTGTTACACCTACTATTCCAATATCCTGAAATTGTGCCTTAGCACAATCATTAGGACATCCTCCTATGCCTATTTTTATATGATAGGGATTTGGATAAATTAACTTTTCTATTTTATGGGCTAATTCCTGAGTGTTTATATTTGCCTTAATACAGTGAATACCGCCTATACAAGCAACAATATTCCTAGGTCCAATATATGGATATCCTTTACTTGTATCCATTTCCACACCACAAATATTACATTCCATCTCATAGATATATGGAGCAATGTACTCATTTACTTCATCTATATATTCCACCTTAATTCCGGGTATACTAAATGTTAAACGGGTTCCTATATGAAGTTGACCATTACCCCAAGTTTGGCAAACATACTGAACCATTTCCAACCATTTAGCATCTAAATAATTTCCGGCACAGCGTAGTTGCAACATAAATTCACCCGGTATTTTTGATTGTCTGTAACACATTTGGCGTAATTCTTGAATATTTACATCTTTCATCTTATCCACCCTCTCTAATCTGATAAATGCTTAGCCTTAGCAAAGTTAAAAACAGGACCATCAATACAAACATAGGTGCTATCAATCCTGCAATGACCACATTTACCAATGCCACAAGACATGTTTCTCTCATAGGATACCCAGATCTTTTCATCAGGTACATTTAATTCATTTAGTTTCATCGTTGCAAACTTCATCATTACCGGTGGACCTACTACCACACATTCATAATTATCTTCAAATTCTTCAAATGGAATTCTTTCAATAAATTTAGTGACTAATCCCGTCTCCCAATTAGAGTATTTTTCATTATCCAATGTATAAATTACATGGAAATTAGGAGATTTTTTCCACTTGTCTAAGGTATCTTTAAATAAAATAGCCTCTGAGTCTTTAAAACCTAAAATTACGTATATATCCTTATACATGTCCGGATTTTTTGCAAATTTACTCAACAAGGTCTTTACCGGTGCAACTCCTGTACCACCGGCAACAACAACCATATTCTTTTTAGCAAATCTATCTAAAGGCCACCCCTTTCCATAAGCACCTCTCATAAAAATAGTATCGCCCTTTTTTAAATTAAATAACTCCTTTGTAACCTTTCCGACATTTCTAATAGTAAAATCACAATAACCTTCGCCATATCCTGAAACGGAAATTGGTGCTTCACCTATTCTCGGTAAAGATAGCTGCATAAATTGTCCGTCTTCAATAAGTTTGTCATTTTCCATACGAAAGGTCCATTCCGAATTATTTTCTTTTATAATATCTATAATCCTATATGGTGATGGTTTAACCGGGTTTAATAATGTTTCATCTTTACGCATTATCTGTTTCCTCCTTTTTTGCCTCTAAACGTATTTCTTTTAAAGCTAAGTTAATCTTTTCCAAAGTTGCAGAATAGCTTATTAACTGTGGACAGTCACTATCGCAAAGGCCACAACCAACACACATCGGTCCTGTATGGAAGCGAGCATCATGAGCATAAACCTTATGTAAAATTTTAAAACGATAACGATCCTTTGTGGTTTTACGAAAATTTTCTCCACCTGCAACCTTATCAAAACTTTCTAACATACAGGATGAACAAGTTCTACGCCTTTCACCTACATTACAATTGTCATTATAATAGATGTCCGTCGTAGTAAAACATGTACATGTATTACAAACAACTGTGCATTTACCACAAGCTATACATCTTTTTTCATATTCGTCCCACATAGGATGAATCTTTAACTGATTGTATTCCTCTTCATTATCTATATGAGGATAATCGACTACTAATTTATTTTCTTTAGGAAATTGAATTTCATATGAAGATGGTTTAAATCCGGTTAAATACTCATGAAAAAAAGAATTCTCCAACTCCACATAAGCTCCATCTTCCCTAAATGAAATACCTACATCATGTATGTCTGTAGTATTTGTTCCCAAACTGCAACAAAAACATCCATCATATTGATTGTTACATTCCATCAATACAAAATAAGTTTTATCCCTAAGTCTTGAATAAAAATAATCTTCTATTCCACCATTTTCTTTAAAGATCTGATCTTGAATTTTTATGGAATTCAAGTCACAAGCTCGTCCCAAAATAAGTATATCCCTAGAATCCCTTATTTTAGCTTCCTTAAACTCATCCTCTGTAAAATAAAATAATGTTTGAGATAAAGGAGTCAATACCTCCTTTATGGAAAAAATTGTACGCTTATCAAATTCAATATCTTCAAACTTTGAAATTTCCCCATAGATAACTGTATCATCCAGTGCATATCTTCCACCATTGAAAACTCTCTTAGGAGCATAGATAATATATTTATCGGACAATTTTCCTAATAGTTGGTTTACCTCATCAATATTTAGGTCATAGCATTTGCTCATACTTACCTCTCCTTGTCTATCTTATATAGTTGTTAGTTGTTAATTATTAAACAATAACACTCATTCACTCTTATATTATAAGAATACTTTTAAATTGAGAAGAAGAAGATAGTTATGTCACCATAATATTTTGTTATGGATAAAATTAAAAATTTAGTTTTTATATCTTTTGAGATGCTTAAATGATTATTTAGAGAATAATAATTTATAAGATAAGATTATAATAGCTTTGATAATTTTAAGTTAAGAATCATGTTATGTTTTAATTGTTTGGTTTAAAGGATTTAGAAATGAAATAGCGGTCCAAGCTGCTTAGCTTGAACCGCTATTATTATTTTCTTCACCAACACTATTTGACAGATAGCCAAAGTTAAGTCGCACAAACTACTTATAGTTTAATCTTTATAATGTCAATTCTAAAAAATAGTTTTTATCTAGTTAACAATCCTTATTCTAAATAACTTCATAGTCTATAATCATTTTTATCTATTCAAATTTATAGATCTTAACATTAGCTATTCAATTCAGATAAATTTTTCACTGTTTGGGCAAAAACTGCAAGGGTTGGTATAAATGTATTTTCATCTATATTAAAACGAGGATTGTGTAAACTATTAACTATATTTTCATCTTCGCATTTAACACCAAAGAAAAAGAATGCTGCTCTTGTCTTTCTAGTATAGTATGCAAAATCCTCTGATCCCATTTCAGGTTCTGGCTTCATAATTACTTTTTCAACTCCTAGGACATCTTCTGCAGATTTTTTTATTACATCTATTACTTCATTATCATTGATTAATGAAGGAAACATAGGTATTCTTTTATATTCACATTCACAACCATTCAATTTTGAAATTGTTTCTGCCATCTGTTCTATTCTATTTCCTATCATTTTGCGTAAATCATCATCATATGCTCTATATGTTCCTCCCATGGTAATAATTTCTGGCAGAACATTTTTAGTTTTCAAATTCCCTGCATTTATGGATGTTATAGATATAACGCCTGCTTTCAACGGTGGTATTTCTCTGCTTCTAATTGTCTGTAACGAATTGATTATTTGCATTGCTGTTACAATAGCATCTTTACCTCTATGTGGAGATGCTGCATGACAACCTTTTCCTCTTAAGGTAATTTCAAAAAAATCTCCGCTAGCAAATGCTTCATTATATCTTAAAGCTATATAACCTGCTGGATATAATGGTTGAGCATGTGCTCCTATCATATAATCTACATCATTTAATACTCCTGACTCACAAATTAATTTAGCTCCACCTGGTGCTGGACCTTCTTCTGCAGGTTGAAAAACGAATTTAATAACTCCTGAAAAATTATCTATATTTTCACTTATCAATTTCGCCAATCCCAAAACTATGGCAGTATGACTATCATGACCACAACTATGACTTCGACCCTGTATTTTTGATTTATAGGGCACATCATTCATTTCCTCTATTTCTAGTGCATCCATATCTGCACGAACCGCTACGGTATTTCCCGGTCTACCAGTATCTAATATCCCTAAAACTGCACTTTCTACAAAGTCTTTTTCTACTCTCAATCCAAAGCTCTTTAATAGTTTAGCAACTTTCTTTGATGTTATCGGTAAATTGAAACCAATCTCTGGATTCATATGGATGTCTCTACGCCAGTTTTTTATATCTTTTTCATAAAGACTAGCAATTTTTAAAAAATCCATTCTTACTCCTTTCAGTATTAATTAAATATTTTAGAAATCAAATCCAAACCTTTTTTCAACATTGCTTTAGGCGTAGCAATATTTAACCTTACAAATCCCTCGCCTTCTTTACCATAATTACTTCCATCATTTAAAGCTACTCCTGAATCCTCAACTAATTTCCTCATTAATTCATTTTGTGACAACTCATAATCTGAGAAATCTAGCCACATTAGATAAGTTCCTTCCGGAACATACGCCTTTACTCTAGGCAGCCTCTTTTCACAATAATCCACTACAAATTCCGCATTTTTCTTTAAATAGCTACATAATTCCTCTAACCATTCCTCCCCAAATTCATATGCTATTTCAGAAGATTTTAATCCAAATAAATTTACTCCTACATGAAATTTCTCTATCGCTGTCGATATTTTTTGTCTTAAGTCTTCATTTGAAATTATCAAGTATGAGCTTTTTAATCCTGCAAGATTAAAAGTCTTACTCGGTGCCATTGCCATAATCGTGTTTTGTTTAATCTCTTCAGATATGGATATTATTGGTATATATTTATTTCCCTCAAATACTAGATCTGAATGAATGTCGTCCGAAAAAATCGGTACTTTATATTTAATACATAAATTTCCCAGCCGTTCTAATTCCTCATATGTCCAAACTCTACCTGTTGGATTGTGTGGGTTGCACAAAACAAACAGATCTACTCCATCTTTAAATTTTTTTTCAATATCTTCCCAATCTATTTGATATATTCCATCTTTCTTTTTAAGACTTGATGTTACCACTTCACATCCGTGTTCCTCTGTTACCTTAAAAAACGGATCATATATTGGAGTATTGAACATTATTTTACCTTTTGAACCAATCAATCCATATATGATAAAACTATATGCGCATACAATTCCTGGGACACTGATAATTTCCTCCCTTTTAATAGGTAGGCCGTTTCTTCTCTCGTTCCAACCTATAAAATTACTATAATATTTATCTGATGCAAAAGAATAACCATATGTTGGATGGCTAGCTCTATTCTTTATACCTGACACTATTGCTTTTGGAACAAAAAAATCCATATCCGCTATCCAAAAAGGTAGAATAGAAGAATCTCCATATTTTTTTTGTAATTGATCCCATTTTATACAATCAGTGCCCTTTCTATGTACAATTTCGTCAAAATTATACATTACTTACTCCTTTCATTTTATAATATATTACCTGAAATATCTTTTTATCTAACTGAGATAATTATTTACAAGAGCATTCTTAAAAACTCTGTCATTCCCAATCCTATAAAAGTTCCTAAAATAGATCCTAACGCAGCCATAAGAACTGAAACAGCCTGATATTGCTCCCCATATGCTGCTGCAACTACTGGTGCTGAAGAAACTCCTCCTACATTCGCAATAGAAGCAATTCCCAAAGTGCATAAATCCATCTTCATTAATTTACCCATCAATAGAAGAATTATAGTATGTATACCTAGCACCATAACACCTGCTAATAAATATATACCTGCATTCATAAAACTTCTTAAATCAGTACTAGAAGAAGATACTGAAAGAGAGAATACTGCCAACGTTCCACCTATTAATACCAATCCGTTTGTTTGTCCTAATTTAGTAAAAGTGCCTAAAAGAACGCCTCCAAAAGTAACTATTATATATAACCAAACTTCCGCAGGAATAAAAGTTACTATTTTGCTCAATGGTTCACCTAAATACATTCCCGCAGTTACTAAACTAAATCCTATCCCTGCAATCACAAATAAATCTAATTGAGAAGGTGCTCCTTTCCCTATTTCACCATTATCCACTTTTTTCGCCACTCTTTTTATTTCATCAGTATCAGCATTAGCCCATTGATTATATTTAGGAGCAATTGCCACTACAGCAACTATTAGTACCGTCATCCATGGTCTAAAAACAACATTGATTAACAACAATACATTTGAAAGAGCAGCATCTGATAATCCTGTTGCTTTCGCAACTGCATATAAATTTTCTATTCCCCCTGTAAAAGAAGCCGTCCATGTTCCAAATGATTCTGGAATTTGTTCTAATCCAAGTGGACTAGCCAGTACTAAACAGGTAATAACCATACCTATACATATGCTTATTGTTGCTGCAAAAAATGTTCCTAATAATTTAGGACCCATTTTTATGATTTTTCTAATATCTGTTTGTAAAGTAATTGTAAAAATCATAAATGGTATTACAATATCTAAGAATCCCTGCCTAGCTCCTTTTACTTCATCAACACCCATATCCCAAACTCTAAATGTATTACATATTACTACAATTATAAATACTATAATAATTGGAGGTAAGTACTTGTATACTCTAAATGGATATCTTTTAGTTAAATAAAATACTGCTGCATTTATTAATGCTAATAACGCTAAAAATCCAAGACCTGATGTAATCATAATAACCTTCCTTTATATGTATATTTAGGTTTATAAGGCAACCTAGAATCCTATTCAATTTATAATTATGTAGATTATCAGATTAATTCCTTAATTATTAAAAACCTCCTTTCTATTTATTTTTTATAATTATTTATTAATAATGATATAATCTGATACCTTATAAATTTTTTTCATTTTCTTCTAACAGAATTTTTTCATTAAAAATCATTCTTTGTGCAAATTTAAATGTTACTAGCGCTAAAATCCCAAGTCCTCCAGCCAATAGAAAGGCTATACCATAATTTCCTGTAGCTTCTAAACAACTTGCTGCAGATACAGGTCCTACGAAAGAAGCTGCTGTATATCCACTATAAAGAACAGCCCAATTAGATGCCATGTGTTCAGTTCCAAAACACTCCGCGCAGAGTGCTGGATAGACCGCCATTATAGCCCCAAATGAAAGTCCAATTAAAGAAAATAATACTAGAAATTGGCTGATTGTATTTGTATATCCAAGCATCAACATACTCACAGATGTAACAAATAAGATAATAGTTATTACACGGTATCTCCCTATCTTGTCAGAAAGATATCCAAAACCAATCCTACCTACGAAATTCATAACCGCTAATAAGCCTACCAACATTGTACTTTGACTTGTCGTCATACCTATGGACTCACCTATACCTGCTGCATGTCCTGTCATCATCATTCCTGATGTGACAGCAGCTAATAAAACAAACCAAAACATATAAAACACAGGTTCTTTTAACATTTCCTTTGTTGTCTTATTTTCCAAAGAACTTTCTTTTGCTGAAATTGATGTCATTACCCATCCTTCAGGTTTCCATCCTTTAGATGGAGCTGTAATTAACCAGGAAGTCGTTCCCATTAAAATTAAAAATATTATTCCCAGTATGTTAAATGCTCTTTGTACTCCGACTGATTCCAATATATAATGTGCAATGGGAGCAAATATTAGCGGAGCTAAGCCAGAAGCTCCTATTGCCATCCCATTTGCTATACCTAATTTATCTGGAAACCATAAAGGAATTATAGACACTATTGTATTGTATCCAAAACCAGCTCCTATTCCTACCATAAAACTGAAGAAGAAATATAGCTGTACTATATTAGAAGCAAAGCCCGTTAGAAACCACCCTAATGACCAAAATATAACTGAAAATAACATTACTTTCCTATGGCCTATTTTTTTCTGTAATGGACCTGACAACAAATTGAAACACAATGTTATTAACATCATTAATGAATATGCCAATGATATTTTACTAATTGGCCAATTCATCTTTTCCATAAGTGGACGATTAAAAATACTCCAAATATAAATTGATCCTAAACAAAGATTATTAATTATTAAAGCACCAATTATTATCCAACGTTTTTTTTCATTTTTCATTTCACTTCACTCATTTCTTTACTTAAATTAACTTCTATGCTACCATTTATGATATCCCATATAATTATCGGTATATTTGAATTTGTTTGTATCTTAAGTATATATTTAAGCTTGTTTGTTAAGAATAAGTAATTTGTTGTATGTTGTTTCAACAAATTGTAACAACAGTATTTAAAGGAAGTGATTTTTTTTGGATTTAAAACATTTGTCTTATTTTCTTTTTATATGCGAAAGAGGGAGCATAAATAAAGCAGCTCAAGAATTATTTATATCACAACAAGGCCTAAACAGAATTATAAGAAATTTAGAAAATGAACTAGATGTTCAATTATTTCTTCGCACGCCTCAAGGTGTTCAACTTACTGCACCGGGTAAAATAGTGCTTAAATATGCTAAAAAAATGTTGAATCTAAATAAGAAAATGAATAACGAACTAGGTATGGTTGATGAAACTATTCGAGAACAAGTTTGGGTTTCTTTTTTTTATGCTGTTTTAGATCATCTTTCAAATCAATTTACAAACAATTTTCGACTACAACATTCAGATATCGATTTACTTGTTGGTGAGCATCCTTTTTCCGTATCAGAACGTTTGATTTTAGAAGAGAAATATGACATTGCTTTAGGTTATGCTCCAATTAACAAGAAGAAATTCACATATTCTCCACTAAAACAAGTCCCTTGGCCCGTATTAGTTCATAAAAGCAATCCCCTCGCGGATTATTCAACAATCTCTTGTCATGATTTAGCTTCTCAAAAACTGTTTTTAATGAGCAATAATTTTAAAGCTCATAATATCTTTCTTGAAAGATGTAAAGATTTAAATATCGATTTAAATATAGTAGGCACAGTAAACAATCTATCTGAAACATATCGATTAGTGCAACAAAATAAAGGCATCGCTTTTAGTGTCACATCTATACATAATCAGAAAAGAGGGGATGAAGTAATAGAAATTCCATTAGAAGATGAGGTATGTTTTTCTGAAATTGGAATATTTTATAAAAAAGGGATAAACTTACGACCTCCTGCTAAACTATTTTTTGAATATGCTTGTGAATGTGCTAAAAATGATTTTCTTATTAAATAATAAAAAACATTCAATAAATATGGAGTTTCAATAACTACATTAATAAGTTTAGTGATAAAATATAGTACTTCCAAATCATTAAAAATTGATGGTAATAGAACAGAATAATAAAAATCAATAAGATTATAAACAGAAAAGTAGCAATGAAAGATGATGTTTTATTCCCTAAAGAATACACGAAACTATCTGAACTATTAGCAAAAATAAAATTTGATAATATCAAATCTTAATAAATATAGTATTAGAACTATGTTTAAGTTCTTGATATTTCATAAGTCTATTTTCTATTATTATGTTAATAAATCTATGCCAAGTAAAACAATATAAAGTTGGTAAATTTAATCTAAAATTAACAAATAAAAATAAATGCTTATTTAAAATTATTTTTAGATAAGCATCTATTATAACCCCTATATTATTTTACATACATCATTATATAAATTTATTATATTTTAATCAAAATATACCAAGCATGTAATTTATTTCAAAATTTTTTTATCCAATTATTGTTCATATCAGTGTCAACAATAATTTATATAGAAACTTCACAAATATTGTCTGTCCTTTTTGAGAATAATAAAACATCGTTCTATACAAGCTTCTAGTAATAATTCCCTAACATTAAATTTTACTTTACTAAATTCATCAGTTTTATTTCTAGCTACATAGCGATAGTTTCTTTGTTTAAAATTTTTAATATACTTATATTTGAAATTTCTTATAGTTATACAGAGTATATTGAATATATAATCATAATTATTGGTGTGTAATCTTTTTCTGTTCTAATAAAAAGAATCAACTAAAAGTATTCCTGATGCTATCATTACATTAGATTTCTTAAGAATCATCCCCTAGTATTATTGTATTAGTTTATTTTTTAGAATTTGAACTTTGAATAATAAAATATGAGAGATAGAAACATACTCTAACCATCTCTCATATAAAAAATATTTAATATTTACTTTTTAAGTTATTTTATCTCAAATACATATCTAAATTACCAAAATAATTACACATCGTTGGATTTGTTTCTTCATATAATAATGCCCCTAAATGAAACATTTCTCTTATAGTGTCTACACTGGAATCACCACAAAGTATATAGCCACTAGCCAGTTCAGAAGTTGGAATGAATATTGCCGACAAGCCACACATATTTACATATTTTATTATTCCCTTGTTAGCTTTCTCCTGTTCTTTTTTTGTAAATGAATCATTTAATCCAAATATTGAATCTCCAAAACCCTCTAAATCTATTTTTGATTCATACCCTATTAAAATATTGTTTTTTATATATTTAGATAAAATTCTAATACCTTCTTTCCTTGGTAAAGCAGTGTTAATTTCTATTAATCTATTAGCATTTATATTTTTCTTTTTTATTCTCTCCATATAATATTTACTCATATTAAAGGTATTAATTATAATTGAAGAATTTACTTTGTCTAAATTAAGACTAATATCTAAAGTAACTTCTACTGCTTTTTCTAAAACGGTCATCTTTTTAGAAATAAAGCCTACAGATGGTTTAAATCCTAAATTATCTGTTGATTTTTTATTTTTAAATTTTGATGGTATAAGTGGACTTAAAAAACCAAAAAGATTTAAACTAGCTGCTGGTGCTAATACTGATCCACCTCCATCAGAACCTATTCCCAAATCATTTATTCCTGCAAATACATTTATTGCTGTTCCACTTGAAGAGCCAGTCATATTTCTACCAGTAATAGGATTTTTCAAGTTTATATCTATAGCCCTTCCTCCATAGGAGGATTTATCTATAGTGTGTCTAATGAAATTATTATTATCTAATTTTTCGAAAATTTTTTCATCAAAACCATCAATATCTTTAATGCCATAATAGTAAGAATTCGGTTCTAATTTATTTATAGCTTTACCGAAAGTTTTAACTACTGAATTATATGGATTTTCATATGCTACAAATGTTTTTTTAGCATATTCTATATATTTTTTATGCAACTGGAATTGTCCATAAGCCAATTAAGTTCAATATATTAAGAATAATACCAAGAGCTATTGCCGCTACCGGTCCTACAGCAAGATCAACAAGTGGTTTTTTAGAGTACTTATTAATTAGAAAACATCCTATAACAAATATTGCTCCTACTCCTTTAGCCATGGTTTCAGCTGATACTATACTCCCTGCTAATAGTGCAATTTCAAGGACTTTATTCATTGCAGTTCTTATATATTCTCCCATATCTCTAACACCTGGGAATTTATCCATTATCTTTGCAAAGAATCTAATTAAAAATACTTCTACTACTAAAATTACTGCCCCTGCTATAAAAGCTACTAATGGATTTCCATGTAATGCTATTCCTGCTGCAAAAATAAAAGTACATCCTATAGGAGAATATACTCCCGTTACTATAGCTGTTGTAAAAATTAACGGAACAAATCCTATTCCTCTAGTTAATGCTGTTAATGCTGCATTTCCATAAACCTTATCAGCCATTAAAGCCAATGATGCAGGATCTCCTGCTATTAAATCCATACTTGCTGCTGCTGCAGCTAAACCACCCATAATTGCAAAAATCCACCAATTTTTTTGAATTCTGGAAACTTGGTTTGAGAATATGGCAGTTAAGGAAACATTGCTTCCTGTATTTTCTTCAGATTTATTACTAGTTGCAAATATTACCATAATAATTACACCTGTTAATAGTGCCATTCCTGCCGGATCTAAATTAACTACATTCTCGCCTACATTTATTACACCAAATTTAGCTATTAAAAAATATACTAATACTGAAATAGTTCCTGTTATAACTCCCTTTTTAAAGCCATGCTGTGCACCTACTGCAACTGAAGGAAATATTGCAAAACCAGATACTACAAAGCTACTAACACTTCCTAATGGATCTAAGAAATTATATGGTAATTTCCCAAATAGATCTACTATTGCTTCCAATCCTACTAAAATCAACACACCATAAGTTGCACCTGCTACTAAAGAGGTAATTGCACCAATTTTATTATCTGGCAAAAATGTACCTATAATATCTGTAGCTAGCAAAATACTATGTATTAAAATAATAGAAGCGGCTATTGATGTTGGTATACCAAATCCTACTACTAAACCAAAACTTATAGCAAAGGACATAGCGGCTAATTCTTTTCTTGTTATTTTCTTTTCAAAATATTGTGAATAAATAGGTCTAAAACCATCATTAAAAACAGCAATACCTTGATTAGCCATTAAAGTTGCCAGTCCTCCTAAAAGAGCAATTATTATATATTTCATTAATTTCCTCCCTTATAATCCATTATTTCTTTTATTAAAGTAGGTAAAATATTTTCTCTATGCTGTGCAGTAAAGCCAAAGGCTTTCTTACCTTCTCTAACTTCTTTTTTTATAAAATCATCATCTTTAATATTTCCCGGCATTGATAATGTTGAACAATAATCTGCACCTACTAATGCTATAGCCATAGCTAAAGCACCACCACCGCCTGTGTTACATGCCCCAATGTAATAATCATATTCACCATTTTTTACTGCCATTGCAGCATCTAAATCATTTTTTATGTCAACTTGAATAGAATTATTTGATATTTTTAAAATATCGTTTGCAATTTCATTTTTATCAAATTGACCTCCTACTACTATTTTCATGTTAGACCTCCTATCAAATTCTAATATACAAAATTTTGTATATTTGGTATAATCTATTATATAGAATAATAAACAGTATGTCAATGAAAAGAGGTAGTCATGAATCATAGTAATTTACCAATACAATTTAGTAAATATGGAGCTAGTATTTTAAACTTATCAAGAATTTTTTTAACAATTGATGAAGGTAGTAAAATGCCTACTATTGATTCTCTTCAGGAACAATTAAATGTAGCAAGAGGAACCGTACAAAATTCTTTAAAATACTTAAAAGAAATAAAAGCTATTGAAATTATTTCTCGAGGGAAATTAGGAAGTTTTATAGTTAAAAAAAATATGAAAATTTTACTTGAAACTGCAGGAATTGATTTTCTACTAGGTGCTATGCCCCTACCTTATTCTAAAAGATACGAAGGTCTTTCAACTGCCATAGTAAATTCAATTGGTAAAAAATTTGGATTAAGAATAGTTTTATCCTACATGCTTGGTGCCAATACTAGACTCAATATGTTGGAAAATGATAGATGTGATTTTGCTATTTGCTCCCTTTATTCAGCAAAAAAAGCTATTGAAAATAATCTTTACAATATTTCCATAGTATCTGAACTTGGGGAATACAGCTATCTATCAAATCACTGTTTTGTATTTAGAAAGGGCCTGGAACCAATTATTAAGGACGGTTATAAACTAGCATTGGACAAAAACTCAATGGATCAACATTTACTAACAAAAAAATATGTTGGAAATAGAAAAGTTCAATACATTAATATGGAGTATAACAAAATTCTTAATAGTTTGGAGAAAAATGAAATTGATTGTGCTCTTTGGAACCTAGATGAAATAAAAGAACGAAATCTTAATTTGAAATATAAAATTATTGATGAGGAAAATAAGGACGATACTATAGCAACCTTTGTAGTTAGTGGAAAAAAACCTGAAATAAAAGAAATATTAAAA
>DUUN01000797.1 GCA_012841535.1 Gallicola sp.
AAAGAAGAAGTATATAATAAGTTATTAGAATTAAATATAACAGATAAAAATAAGCGAAAACAACATATAAAATATGCTCAACAAACTAAAAAACAAAAAGATATTAATTCAACTAATAAATGTCCAAAATGTAGGGGAGAACTAGTTGAAAGAACTAGTATGTCAAGAATGTTTGGTGGTTGTACTAACTTAACAATATTAGATATAAGTCAATTAATAACTACAAATGTATCACAAATGTATGGAATGTTTCAAGGTTGCCGTGGTTTAACCAGTTTTGATTTAAGTACTTTTGACACAAGTAAAGTTACCACAATGGCCGGGATGTTTTCTGGTTGCATTAGTTTAACATTCCTTGATTTAAGCATGTTTATTACCACAAGTTTAACTGAAACAGGAAGTTGGTGGTCAGGTGGAATGTTTTCGGGATGTACTAGTTTAACAAATATAGATTTGAGTTCCTTTAACACAAGTAAAGTTACGGATATGAGAGAAATGTTTAAAGGATGCGGTGGTTTGACAAGTCTAGATTTAAGCACATTTGTCACGAATGTTTTAACAATTACTGGTGGTACAACAACTGGGACTGGAATGTTTGAAGATTGTACCAACTTAATTAACATTGATTTAAGGAATGCCAATTTTACAACTGTAACAACATACGGAAGAATGTTTTTCAATATAACTAATGGAATTACTATTATTGTAAAAGATGCAACAACTCAAACTTGGATAAATGCAAGACTTACGGATGTAGGTAAAACTGGAACTGTAACAATCTATTGATTTTAAAAGTATCAAAAAATGGTAATTGACTAAAAATAAAAAAACCTTTATAATCTATTCATATGTTATCAAGAGTGAATTAGAGAATCGGCTCAGTTATTTCACAGCAACCTGCAATTGTAAGGTGCTAATACCGATATGATAATTATTCGTTTAATAATCTTTTCTTGAGACACATAATAGAAGGAGGATTAAATGAAAAATCAGCATACACCACAATCTATAGATGAATTGATTGAGAAATTAGATAAACGGCTTATAGCAAATGGTTATAAACCAACAGAACCGGCAAATAAATCTGGCACATTTGTTTATATACCAACTAAGCAAATAAAAAAAAATACAAAAGATGAAAAATCAAAGAATAATGATAAAATAATAAATTAACCTTAATTTTATAAAAACATCGGTAGATTATAGTAAATTAGAACATGAACCATCATACAGACATATTAATAATTAATTAATTAATTTACAATTATATGATGAAAGTAATTCATTTACTTCATTTAATTTATGTATATTATTGCTAAAACAAAATCGTATGATTAAATCATAATGATTATTTTTAGGTAGAGTATAAGAAGAACTTTCTAATAAGTTAATTATTTCTTTTTCATTTAATTCTAAAGCTAAACCTAATAAGATAACTGTTTCTTTGCTGGGATGATAGTTAGAATCGCTTCTTATTTTTGAAAACAATCTTCGATCAAGATGGACTTTATTATAGACATCACTATCTTTTAGGTTTCTTTCATCAATTAATTTAAATAATAAAGTTTGAAACTTATTTTCATCTTTATTTTGATCAATATAACTATCAATATTACCTAGGCATGCATCATAATCCATCATTGATTTATTTTTGGAAAATATTTGTCTTTCTTTAAATAATTCTAAATTTTCTTCAATATATAATCTTAATTTTTCTTTCATAATTTGTCTCCTTTAAAGCGACCAATAAATCATTTAAATATATTAATATTATATCAGAAAGAAGGAAAAAAATATGAAAAAGAAAGTTAAGAAAATGGATATAGTATTTTTACTAGATCGAAGTGGCTCAATGAGCGGGATGGAAAATGATACGATTGGAGGATATAATAGTTATCTTGATAGTCAAAGAAAAGATAATATTAAAGTAACAACAATTCTATATTTCCATCATAAACTTTATTCCACCGGTATAAAGAAGTTCTAGATATGTGATATTTTCTACAAACAAATTCAATAGAACCTCCATTTCTCAGCATATTAACCGCATGATATCTAGTTTTAA
>DUUN01000084.1 GCA_012841535.1 Gallicola sp.
AATAAAGAAGAATCTCTCTTTATAATTTTAAATATATTTATAGCAGTATTATTTAAAATGAAAGATATAAAAATAGCTTATTTAGATAATAAATATAGGAATTTTATAATAGAATCTAATGAAAGAAATTTTAAATTGAAAACTGAAAACCAACAATTAATAGAGGAACAGGATAAGGGAATATCCCTTGCAATTTCTAAAGAAAGAAATAGAATAGCAAGAGATATACATGATGGAGTAGGGCATATTATTTCCCGTTCTATTTTACAGGTTGGAGCCTTAATTATAAGAGAAGAAGACAGGGGTAGAATAAATGACTTAAACCTATTAAAAGGTTCCTTAACTGAATCTATGGAAGAATTAAGAAGAAGTTTACATAATTTACAAGAGGATAGTATAAATTTAAAAAATGAATTGGAAAAAATTATTAGAGACTATACTTATTCTGAAATAATTTTCAATTATAATCTTAGTGAAAATAAGGACTTGAATTTTAAATACTCAATTATATATATTATAAATGAATCTTTGAATAATATTATAAAACATTCAAATGCTACTTTAGTGGAAATAAACTTAAGAGAAACAGTGGACAATATTTATATATTAATAAAGGACAATGGAACAAATCAAAAAATTATTAAATATGGTATTGGTTTAAATTCAATTAAGACTAGGGTTGAGGCAATAAATGGTAACTTACAAGTTTCAAATGAAAATGGATTCAGAATTTTTATTAATATAGAGAAAGAGGGAATATGAATATAATAATTATAGATGACGATAAAATGATTACCTATGCATTAAAGACCATAGTTGGGTCAGACAGTGAAATAGAAGTAGTTGGAATTGGCTACGGATATGAAGATGCACTAATATTTTTAGAAAAAGAAAGAATAGATATTGCCTTGTTAGATATTAGAATGGGAGATAAAACCGGAATAGATATTTTAGAATATATTAATAATAAAAATATAGACACAAGGGTCTTATTCCTAACAACTTTTTTAGATGATGAATATATAAAAAAGGCTTTGTCATTAGGTGCTTATGGCTATATTTTAAAAGATGATTTTGAAAATATTATACCTGCAATTAAGGCTGTAAATGCAGGCCAAAAGGTTTTTGGTTCAAATGTCTTAAATACAATATACAATGAAAGAACAAATAAAGAAGAACTTTCAACAATATTAACGAAAAAGGAATTAATTATTTTAAAAGAAGTTGCCGAAGGTTTAAATAACAAAGAAATTTCAAGTAAACTATATTTAAGTGAAGGAACTGTAAGAAATTATATTAGTTTAATTTTAGAAAAACTTGACTTAAGGGATAGAACCCAATTGGCAATTTACTATTTAAATAATAAATAAGACAGGAAAACCTGTCTTATTTAAAAAATTCTAAAAATACCCTATAAATATATTCCTGATCCTTTACTCCGGCTAATTCCCTTATGGAATGCATTGAAAGTATAGGATTTCCAATATCTACTGAATCTATATTTAAATTTTGGCTTGTTATAGGACCGATAGTTGAGCCACCTAATATATCTGAACGGTTTACAAAGTACTGAACAGGAATATTTACACTATTACATAATTGGGAAAAAACTGAAGATGAAACGCCATCACTAGTATAATTCATTCTAGCAGAAACCTTTATAACCGGTCCTTTATTTATTAGTGGTAGGTTAGTAGGGTCATTTTTCTCAATATAATTAGGATGTACTGAATGAGCCTGATCGGCAGAAATTAAAAATGATTTTGCTAATGCAATTTCAAAATCTTCAAAACTACCACCACTTGTAGTAATAATTCTTTTTAAAGTATCCCTTAAAAAAGGAGAACCTGCACCTTGTTTTGTCTGAGAGCCTACTTCTTCGTTGTCAGAAACCAGTATAAGCTTTGTAAAAGCCGAATCTTCTGAATTTAATAAGGCCTCTACACTAGCATGGGCCATTCCAAGATTGTCAATTCTACCAATAGTAAAAAACTCGTTATTATTTCCTAAAAATTCACCCTTTTGTCTGTCATATAGAAACAGGTCAAAATCTAAAATGTTATCAATATCTTCATTTATTTCCTTGGCAATAATATTTAGAAGGTAGTTTTCTTTTTCCAGTTCCTCATTTATTAAGCCAATAATTGGTAAGGTGTCTTTTTGTTTATTATATTTGTAACCATTATTTATTTCACGATTCATATGAATAGCTAAATTTGGTATAATTAGAAGATTTTTATCGATATTAATATTTTTAACTATCGGTTTGAAAATATCCTTTGATTTTAATACGACTCTACCGGCTAAAGACAAAGGCCTATCAAACCAAGTGCTTAATATTGGACCACCGTAAACTTCTGTATTAAGTTTTGCAAAGTGATTTTTTTCAAATATTTCAGGAGAAGGCTTAACTCTAAAAGTAGGGGAGTCACTATGAGAGCCTATAATTCTAAAAAAGTTTTCTTTTAGATTACTTCCCATATGAAAAGCTATAATAGCACTGTCGTTATTTGTTAAATAGTATTTTCCGTTTCTTTTTAAGTTCCATTTTCTATTTCTAGAAAGTTTTGTATATCCTTTTTCTATAAGAGATTTTTCAAAATTATCTATTACATGAAAAACAGAAGGACTATTGTCTATAAAGTTCATTAATTTTTCTGCCATTTTTTTATTATACATACAACACCTCATTAAATTTTTTATCGTATTTATTATAACATTTAATGAAATTTTTATTTAAACATAAAACACAATAGTTTTGAAAAAGATATATTTTAGTAGGCTTGAAGAAGATATAGTATAGTGCTATAATTAAAGTATCTTCGGGGCGAGGTTAAATTCCTCACCGGCGGTAAAGTCCGCGAGCCGTAAGGGTTGAATTGGTGAAATTCCAATACCGACAGTATAGTCTGGATGAAAGAAGAAAGCTGAAAATAAATGCTAATTTGTATATCCAAATGCCCAGAAGTATTATAGGGGCATTTTTTATGTCCTAAATATTTAGGAGGATATAATGAGAAAAAATAATAATTTATCTACAATGATAAAAGTTGCACTACTTGGAGCCATAGCTTCAATATTAATGTTGTTTGATTTCCCTTTGCCTTTTGCACCACCATTTATGAAAATTGATGTTTCAGAGGTGCCGGCAATTATTGCAGGATTTACATTTGGTCCTTTATGGGGATTTATAGTAGTTGTTGTTAAACTTCTATTAAAATTTTTAACACAAGGAACTTTAACGGCAGGTTTTGGTGAATTATCAAATCTAATAGTTTCTTCTTCCTTAGTCGTAACAGCATCATTAATATACAAACGAAAGAAAACTCTTAAAAATGCAATATTTTCATTAACAATAGGGATTATTTTAATGAGCGCATTAGCAACTTTAAGTAATTACTATGTAATATTTCCACTATATGGATTACCAATGGAGACCTTTGCTCCTACTATGGAAAAACTTAATCCTTTAGTTAGTAATGTGCCAACTTTTATTTTATTTTCAATTGTACCGTTTAATATAATTAAGGGTGCATTAAATGCTACGATTTTAGGAATATTGTATAAACCATTATTACCTAGATTAAGTAAAAGTAATGGGTAAGTTAAATTAAGATTAGAGCTTAATAACTTATATTGCCAAAAAAAGAATTATGAAATATACTTTTAGAATCGTAGTAATACGATTCTTTTTTTATAAAATATCCTATAAGGATTGCTTGATTAGGGCATAAGTTTTATACTAGTATAATGAGGTAGATTATGTTTAAATATATTTCAAAAAACGAAAAAGATACAAATGAGTTTGCTAAAAAAATATCTAAAGCTTTAAAAAGGGGATATGTAATTTCCCTAAAAGGAGAAATGGGAGCAGGTAAAACTACTTTCACAAAGATGATAGCAGATTCATTAAATATAAGGGATAATGTAACAAGTCCTACTTTCTCTTTAGTTAACACATATTATGGTGATGTAGAATTAAATCATTTAGATTTATATAGACTAGAAGAAGAATCAGAAGTGGAAACTATAGATATAGATAATTATTATTATCCTAGTGGGGTAACAATAGTAGAGTGGGCAGAAAGAGCTTCAAATTATTTACCTAGAAATTATATAGAGATTTCCATTAATAAACTAGGGGAAACAGAAAGAGAATTTATAATTGAAGGTAGAAATAAGATAGAGAAAGAATTAATAGAAAGACTGAAATAAAATGAAAATATTAAGTATTGATACTTCAACTATGATTTCTAGTTGTTCAGTTATGGAAGATGGAATTATAATTGGAGATTATAATATAAATCAAGAATTAACTCATAGTGAGACATTAGTACCTATGATTAAAGATTTATTAAAAAATTTAAATATTAAAATAGAAGAAATAGATCTATATGCTGTTGGAAAAGGACCAGGCTCCTTTACAGGACTAAGAATTGGAATGACTGTAGCTAAGACTTTTGCTCAGATTTTTAATAAGGATATTATAGGGATTTCTACCTTAAAAGCCTTAGCTTCACAAATATTAACAGAAAAGACCATAGTTCCAATTTTAGACGCTAGAGGAGGCAGGGTTTATTATGGAGTTTACAAATACGAAAACAAGGAAATAATAAATGTTGAAGAAGATGAATTAATTTACTTTGACGATTTAATAGAAAATTTAAAAAACAAATACAAGGAAATTATTTTTGTTGGAGATATTAACTCTGATTTTGAAATGGAAATAAAGAAAAATAGTAAATTTACAATTGCACCAGCTTCTTTAAATAGTTGCATTGGTAGAAGTTTATGTTTTTTAGCTAATAAGGAAAAAGATGAAGTTGTAAAAGATAGTTATTTAACTCTAAAGCCGGAATATATAAGAAAATCACAAGCACAAAGGGATTTGGAGATGAAGATTAAAAATGTTTAATATTAGAAAGATGGTTCACTCTGATATAGATGCCATTTCAGAATTGGAAAGAAAAATTTTTAAAAATCCTTGGTCATATGAAAGTTTTAAAAGTGCTTTAAACAATGAATATGCCCATTATTTTGTTGTAGAAAAAAATAATGAATTAATAGGTTACTTTGGTATGTTAATCGTATTAGATGAATGCCAAATTCACAATATTGGAATAATAGAGGAAGAGCAAAACCAAGGATATGGAAATAAAATTATGGAATATATTATTAATTACTGTAAAGAAAATAATATAAATTTTATATCTTTAGAAGTAAGGGAATATAATTTTAAAGCTATTCACTTGTATAGCAAGTATGGATTTAAGAAAATGTCCAGAATTAGTGGATACTATACAAACCCTTCAGAAGATGGATTATTAATGAGATTAGATTTAGGAGATAAATTTGAAAGAATTGAAAATTCTAGCTATAGAAACGTCATGTGATGAAACTTCTGTAGCTGTTATAAAAAATGGTAGAGAAATAATGTCAAATATTATATCCTCTCAAATATCTACACATAGAATTTTTGGTGGTGTTGTACCTGAAATTGCCAGTAGAATGCATTTAGAAAATATTAACTTAATAATTAAACAGGCTTTAGAAGAAGCAGGTATTGGTTTTGATGATATTGATGTAGTTGCCTGTACAAAGGGGCCAGGGTTAATTGGTGCATTATTAGTTGGAATTTCGTCAGCAAAGGCTATTTCTTTTGCACTGGATATTCCATTAGTTGGTGTAAACCATATGGAGGGACATATTTGCGCAAACTATTTAGTCCATAAGGATTTAGAACCACCTTTTATTGGCTTAATAGTTTCCGGTGGTCACACCTACTTAGTTGAGGTAAATAGCTATACGGATTTTGAAATTATTGGGCGAACAAGAGATGATGCAGCAGGGGAGTCCTTCGATAAAATAGCAAGAGCCTTAGGACTAGCTTACCCAGGTGGACCTGAAATAGATGCTCAGGCTAAAAAAGGAAATCCAAAAGCAATAGATTTTCCAAGGGTAATAATAGATAAAAAAACATATGACTTTAGTTTTAGTGGTTTAAAAACAGCGGTTTTAAATTATATAAATAATCAGAAACAAAAACATATGGAAATAAATATACCAGATGTATGTGCAAGTTTCCAACAAGCTGTTTTAGATGTTTTAATAGAAAAATCCTTTAGATTATTAAAGGAAAAGAAAATGGATAAATTTGTTATCTCCGGAGGAGTAGCAGCTAATTCAAAATTAATAGAAATGGCAGAGGAGAAGGGAAGAGAAAATAATATAAAGGTATATTATCCTTCTAAAATTTTAAGTACCGATAATGCTGCAATGATAGGCTGTGCAGCTTATTATGACTATGTTAATGGAAAAAGAGATAAATTAGATTTAAAGGTTTATCCAAATTTAGAATTGGGACAATAGAAAAAACTGGAAAAGCAGGGTAAATTAAATATTTTAATACCCGCTTTTTTTTCAGTCTAAAAGAAATTTTATAAAAAATATAAAAAAATTATTAAAAATATGAGATTTTATTGATA
>DUUN01000684.1 GCA_012841535.1 Gallicola sp.
TATGATGCGAAAGAAAGGGGACGTAATATGTAAATATTGATAGACAAAAAGTAAAAATCGCTATCAGCCAAACTCTTTGAGGGGTCCGCAGTGTATCTATAATACTCTTTGTAAGTAAAGGACATCGAAAAGAACCCACGGAAAAGTTGATGCGATATTTGTCTTTAACGCTGCTTTCATTAGCTATGGTCTGCATTGCTGCAAAATCTTTTCGTGCTGCAGCAGCTTGAACTTTATAACTGAATTTCATGTCTTCGTAGTATTTCAGCCAATTGATTTCGGTTTTCCAACTTGCGAGGAATAAAGTTATAAGGAGGTTGATTACCGTTCCCACGATATTACATGACAGAACAAAGCAAATGCATATTGCTAAACATAATAGTAACAAAAGTATTTCTTTTCGGGATATGTGATATTTCTTCCATGTAATTTGAACCCATACCCAAAATGTTGTTAAAAGGTGTAAGAAATACCACAAATTAAAATTAGTAAATAGAATAGTAGTAATAATACCAGCAAATACAGTAAAGGCAAATAATAATATGAAATGTTTTGCTGTAATTATTCTCTTCAATGCCTTCGTTCCATGTAAGTAAAAAATACTAGCTGAGTTAATGCTTATGATTGCGCTTTTTCTAAATAAACAAGTTAACAAAAGAACACATGATATTGCAGCATCAACGTAAAGTGAATACTCCTGAAAATAACAAAAAACTGCGGTGTAGCGGGTAGAGAGCAGCATAAGAATAATAAGAATTACAAACATGTATATATAGTTAACTAATAACTCTTTTATTTGTTTAACCTTATTAATAATTAATAGCGGCATCATATTTCTATTCCTCATGATACTCTGTGTATCCATGGTTTGTAAGGTAAACATATAACTCTTCTATATTGGATTTGGGATCTAGACCTACAGTTTGAGCTATTTCTTCTCTAGATCCATAAGCAACTATCATCCCTTTATCTATCATAATATACCTATCGCAAAATTGCTCAACCATATTCAATAGATGAGTTGATAATAGTATTGCTTTTTCTTTCTCGCGGAGTTCTTCGAGTATTTTCTTAAATACCATAATTTGCTTTGGGTCAAGACCTGTGAACGGCTCATCCGCAATTAGGTAATCAAATTTCCTTAGAAGGGCTGTACAAATCATAAGCTTTTGTTTATTTCCTTTAGATAACATATTAGGGGTCTTTTTCATCTGGTCTGCCAATGAAAATCGCATTATTAACTCATCAGCATTATACTCATTATGCGAATATAAGGTTTGAATAAAATGGAAATGCTCAGAAACTGTCATAAACTCGTAGTATACTGGTTCATCAGGAATATAGGAAACTGCATATTGCTCTGCAGAAATGCTATTTGTGTTTATACCACTAATAAAAATATCTCCTTCATCCGGGGAAATAAATCGAGAAATCAATCTCATTGCAGTGGTCTTTCCCGCACCGTTTGCACCTATTAAGCCGACTATTTCACCTGGATAAACATTAAATGATATATTACTCAAAGCAGTAATGCAACCATATTTTTTAGTGACACCTCTAAATTCTAACACCTGATCTACCTCCCGTAAATATTCTTCTTTTTGTATCGTTATATTGCTTTTTCCAAGAACAATCTTTAATTAAGGAATCGTAGCCACGTGCATGACAGTTCATGCAATTACTAAGCTCATTGCAATTACCACACAATGCTTTACTAGGAGGAATAAGGCTAGAAAAGAAATCAAAATTTTCAGGACTAAA
>DUUN01000031.1 GCA_012841535.1 Gallicola sp.
ATCTATATCCAAAACAAGACCTTTATTTTTTAATTAATAACTCCAATAGCCCTCTGATTACATACAAGAACTTCTAATGTGTTACTTCAATTATATTCATACTATCTGCTAAATGATTTTCTATTAAATCATATAAATTATGCCCTTGAATTTCTACAGATGAAATTAATTGGTCAAAACTTTCGTATACAAAATAATTATCAGCACTTTCGTCACAAAATACTAAATGTCCCATATAATCCCAAAAAATAGAATATTTGTGATGATTATATATTATTTCAATCTTATGGCCATTTTCTAATGCATTATAAAATTCATCAAAATTATAATTAGTTCTTAAATCCTTTGTAATTTCATAAAAATCATCTTTAAATACCGTGTATACCAATTCATCTAAAAACTCATCTATCTTATATACCTTTGATTTAAAATGAGCTTCCTTGTTAAAGCCTAAATTATTTAATAAATTATTTGTTTTTTCATCTAAATAATTTATACTAATTTCTACCCTTCTAGCATTTGATGTAGAAAATATATAATCCAATAAAATATGCCCAGCTTCTGTACCAAATCCATTTCCTTCATATTCACTAAAAATATTTATAAATATTCTAGCTGTTACATATTCTTTTTCTTTAAAATATAAATAACCAACTTGAGTATTGGTTTTTTTATCCATAATGGCAAAGAATTTATTTTTATTATTTTCTTCTCTAACCATAGCTTCAACTTGAGAAATATCTGAAATAAAAAGCCTATTAATATTATTTTCTATTTCCATACGAGAATCCCAAATAGTCTCAATATCATCATCATTTAAATCTCTTAAATAAATATTATCTCCTTCAACTACCTTTATATTATTTAATTCTTCTAAATTATTATATAATTGTACATCGCCAAAGGTTTTTATTTCCCCATTTAAATAAACAATTGCCCCCTCATTTCCAACAGAGTAGATTTTCTTCTTTCTATCAGCAAAATACCTTCTCATTGATTCCCTTTGTTCATAGGTATTTCTGTAATGAACCTCTATTTCAAAATCGTCTATAAATCCTAGTCCTTCATAATAACCATATTCGTAATAATCATCATCAGGTGTTAAATGATATTCCTTAAATTGAATCATTGCACCAGCTGAAGCACCCATAATAATTCCCTTATAATTTTTAATAGTATCTACAATATCAAACTCTTTTAATCTTTTCATTAACTTATCAGGGTATCCACCTTGAAAATATATAATATCTGCACTGTCTATTTTTCTTTTAGCTGTTTCCCGATTATCTAAAAAATAATTAAGCCATTTAATATTTTCTTCAAAAATACCGTAATTAAGAAAGGGAGTAGTTAACTTATTGTAAGCTTCACCTTTCTGAAACTTATATTCTCTATCCCATTCCTTTGGAGTTTTAATATAATCCTCATGAAAAGAAAAAGGAATAATTAAAACAGACATTTTTCTATTAATATAATCCTTTAAGTAAAATTTAATAAAATCTTCATGGAAATTATCTAAATTTAATAATATATTCATAAAATTCTCCTTAATAAAATTTAAACAAACACACAATAGTTCTATACCCTATTTACAGGAACCAAAAAAGCACTAAAATAAATTAGTGCTTCTATATTTTATCATATATTACATTTTATCTGTTGCCAAGTATATATTCCATTGCAACATCTGATATATTGTTACTTCTAGACAATACTATTGGATATCCCTTCTTTGCTGCATATGGTGCCCCAACTATAGCATCTGGGAATACTTCTCCACTTGCTATTACTACATGTTTTGGTTTTACATATACTTGTTCTGCTACTAGTACAGATGTTTCGTACCTGTCAGCACCGGCTA
>DUUN01000790.1 GCA_012841535.1 Gallicola sp.
ATCATCGTTTTTCTTATGCATTAAAATACAAAACCCCAATCCAATTTAAAACTGAGTTAGGGTATTAAAAAGGTTTGATACGTGTCCACTTTATCTTGACAAGTGCAATTTGTATCAAACCTATTCTATCAACTTGTGTTCCTAGACCCATTTTAATACAATTACGCACCCCTACCAAATTTTATGCACCCCTAAGATGTTTTCGTTATAATTCAAATTTATGGCTTTGTTGTGCCTTTTTTATTAAACTACATCACTTATGTTATTAATAATATACTCGATAAAAGTTTAATGATATTCGCCATTATTATTTTCATTACCTAACTGTTTTATTTTGCTACAATTCAATTGATACATTAGAAACATTTTTTTATCTTGTTCTTCTAGTCGTTTTTTTATTTAGTCATTTATATTTTTTCACAATAGTCTTAAATCGTATTCACTAATTATTGTTCGTTCTTTTTGATTGATAATTGTAAAACCACAATTCTTACTCATTTCTTGAAATAACATTATATCTTTATTATTGTTATTCAAATAAAATGGATATTTAAAACCATCTATGTTTAACTTTATAAGCATACTATTTTTAAGAAATCTTATATCAAATTTTTCAAATTTATTAATGTTAAAAAAAGAATTTTTTACAAACAAACTTTTCTTTAGAAAATCGTTTTTATCGAATTCTAAATTGTTCTTTATAGCTTTTCTACTAGAAGTTACAATTAACTTGTATTTTCCACTAATTAGTGTATTTATCAAAAATTTATTAATGAACATACTAAAGTTATTATAAATATCTATTTGGTTTTCTTTAAAATAAGATAAACATTTAGCGAATGTATCAATAATAAAATCAATCGTAAAATGTTTTCTTTCATCTCTATAAATCATATATTCATTTAATATATATCCATGAGCAGCAAAATTCCTTAGAAATCTTACTTCTTTTATTAAATCATTTGGCATACCAATTTCTTTTAATGCAATTCCTAAGGAAGAATATTTTAATCTAAAAATTTTCCTTGTTCGATAAATATAATTTTCTAATAAAAGAATGATTTTGATTATTGAGTCAACTAATATCGAAGACATCAATCTAAAATCAGATATAGTTTTTGGTAATAAAAGAATATCAAGATTTTTGTCAACATAAAACTTAGGTTTATTTAGTTTTTCTAATAATTTGTTTTTCTCAATCATTATATACTTGCTCTTATCAAATTGATGAATATCAAATTTAAAAAGAATGTCAAGTAAAACAAAAGGCGGATATTTATTTGATAATTTTATAAATAAATCTTCATCAATTATTTCTAAATTATATTCGCGATCATAAAAAATTTTAGTGCGGCTTCCCTTATAAATAATAATATTGTTATTTTCTATAACACCTTTCACATAGAATGTTGGATTATTTTTAGAGCCAATTTCAGTTAAAAATTCATCGCCGTTTTGTTCTATAGGAAAAGAACCAACTATTGAATCAATAACATTGTTTCCAATATTAGTCCTTATTTCATTTTCAAGATTTACTTTACTAATTTTTGAGACAAATTCATTTCCATTGTCTTGTCTATATGATCCCTTTGAAACTATAGAGAAAATAAAATCCTTTTTTGTTAAAACACTTATTGATTCTTCTCTTAATAAATTCAAAATCAAATAAATGATTCCAGCAACTGTTATCCCATCTTCATAATATGAAATACTCTCATTCATCTTTGGCTGTTTTTGTAAGGAAGAAAAGTCAAATTCAAAAAATTTAAAGTCCTTTTCAGAAAGAAAAGCATGAGCATTTATATTTCTCAATATTTCTAATAGATTCCCAACTCGTCGAAGATCTTTGTGGTCTTCCACATCAAATATACTAGAAAAGAAATTTGGATAATTATCTTTAAGCACAGTAATATCGGCATTTTTCAAAAAGATATCACATCCAAAGGTTCCTTTAATAGTTCTTTCAAAATCTAAGAGTGCGGAAAGCAATGATGATTTAAAATAATATTCATAATTCTTTTTGCTAAATGAAATTTTAGATTTGTAAAAATCTATAGCCTTTGTATTTAAAAAGCAAATTATATCGTTTAAATTTATTTTTTTTGTTCCAATATCTAAAAACATTTTCTTCCCCCTTTATTTAAAACATGATTATATATCACTCTTTTTCTCTAAGAGATGAAATTCAATGCGTAAACCTTTTGCAAAATCTTTTAATGTACGATAGAGTTTTATAATCTTAAAATTTACTTCTGTTAATTGTTATTCTTTATAAACTCATGAATTAATACAAGTTTGATTTTTGTTAAATCAACAATCTTTTCTAACCGTTCTTTGTCTTCTTCATCAAAAACTATTAATATTTCAGAGTCCCATAGTGATCTGTTCATGACTCCGCCACCCTCATGCAAATGAGTCACTAATTTTAAAGCTAAATCTATGTCCATTTTAATTATTACCGAAACACTATACATTAAACTATCATATTTTAAGTTTGTAGGGTTGTCGTTCTTCTTATCGTAATAAGTGTTAAATAAATCATTTTTGGCTCTAAGTTCTGGGTTTTCTGGCTTCTTAGGTTTTGGTATTTGTTTTACTTTTTGCTTCTTCTTTAAAGCATCACCGTGCTTAGTTGGTTTTACTTCAGTCAATTCTAAATATCCATTTATATTTGTTTCCATTTGCTTACATAGATTTTCAAGTAATTTAGCAGTCATAATAGCGTCATGTTCACTATTGTGATTAACTAATTCTGGATGTTCTTTATCTGTTAACTCCTTTAGTGCGTTTGCTAATCCTTTTGAGATATTATCGTATTCTTTTAGCATCTTTTTTAAATCATATGCTTCTACATTAATTGGATCTAAATTATATCTAGTTGTAGCATCTCTTATATATTTCAAATCATTATTAACTGCATATCCAAATATGGCTCCATATTCTTGAGTTAAAATTCTTCTAATCTCGTTATATTGATATGGAAAAGAATCAAACATTCTAAAAAATTCTGGTGCATATGCAAGTTTTGCTTTGCCATTTTTCTTTTTTATCAAATACCAATCGAAATCATCTTCTGGATCCATTAGTATATCTTTTGATTCAATTTTATTAAATTTGTTATCAAATATTGCATAACCAAAAGAACACATCTTACATATGCCATCAAATGAATTTGCACATTCAATATCAAAGAATAAATATTTCATTATGTAATCCTTTCTACAAAATATATTCAAAAGTTCTATTTTATTAACGTTTTAACTTCTCGTTCTTTTTTTGGAAATATTCGATTTTGAAATATTAAATACAAAATAATAATTGGTATTAATGAAATAAATAAAGCCATAAATACTGCACCTATATCATATCTCATATCATCAGCTAATGATGAAATAAGAATAGGTAGTGTAAATAAATCTCCATCGTTAGTAATTATCATAGGTATTAAAAAATTATTCCAAGAAACAATAAAAAGCAGAAAATATGACAATAATAATTTATCCCAAATTAATGGAACTGAAATTCTTGTCATAAGTTGTATCTCATTTGAGCCGTCAATTCTAGCAGCATCAAGTAACTCATCAGGAATATATTCACAAATACTTTTTAGATAGAAAAATATTCTAATATTTACTACAAATGGTATTATTAAGCCTGAAACAGTAGAGTATAAATTTAATTTATTTATTATTAATAGTTGTCCTATAAGGTATGATGATTCTGGAATAATCATTAAACTTAGCAATAATCCTATAATAATGTTTTGCCCTTTAAATTTATATTTACTTGTTGCATAAGCCATTAGAAAGACAATAATTAATGATAATAACGCTGTTATTACAGAGGTAACTAAGCTGTTCAGTAAAATTTTAATCAAATTATAATTAATCAAAAGATTTTTAAAGTTAACTAAGAAGTCAGTACCAATCTTAAATTTAAAAGGAAAGGTAAATGCCCATCCGCTATCATTGGTTGATCCTATAGCAACATAAACAATTGGGAAGATCATAATAATTGATAATAAAATTAGTAATAAGTGTTTAAATATTTTTTTCATAAACACTCACCACCTTTTTAAAACTAATATATATAAAAATAAATAAAACGAAAATTGTAATTCCTATTGTTGCTGCATAGGAAAAATCTCTATAGCCAAAAGCTACTTTATAAATATAAAAACCTAATGTCATAGTCTCAAAATTTGGTGCTCCTTGTGTTAAATTATAAGGCAAGTCTAACAAGTTTACTGTAGCAACAAATGTAGTTAAAACGACAAATAGAATCAACTTTTTTATATAAGGAATCATAATATATATAAGGCTTTGAAAATTATTACTTCCATCTACTTCTGCACTTTCTAATACATCCTTTGGAATGTTATTAAGTGCGTTAACTATCAATAATGTATTGATTCCTAAACTACTCCATATCATTGCTATTACAAATACATTTTTGGCATTAAATCCATTATCTAACCAGTTTATTTTTATTTTTAAAAGACTAAATAACATACTATTGATAATTCCATCATATGTGAATAAATAACGATATATAATAGCAAATGCAAAAGTGCCAACCAAAGTTGGCAAATATAAAAACTTCATATATTGTTGTTTTCCTTTTTTTAGTTTAAATAAAATATATGAAATTAATAATAAAAACGGAATGTTTATTATAATATTAATAACAAAT
>DUUN01000534.1 GCA_012841535.1 Gallicola sp.
CCCTCTTTCTCCGCCAGTTATTGGGGCCTTTAGCTCAGTTGGTTAGAGCGCCCGGCTCATAACCGGTAGGTCCGGGGTTCGAGTCCCTGAAGGCCCACCAATATAAATATTTCTTGGCCTTGCCAAGAAATATTTTGTTTAAAAACAAAATATTAGCCCGGATAGCTCAGTCGGTAGAGCAGAGGACTGAAAATCCTCGTGTCGCTGGTTCGATTCCGGCTCCGGGCACCATAAAGACTATTAATTGTCTTTTTTTAACTTGACATAGTATTTACTATGTTTTATTATTTTTATAGGACATTTAAATAAGACCCATTAGCTCAGATGTAGAGCACCTGACTCTTAATCAGGAGGTCCCATGCTCAAAGCGTGGATGGGTCACCAAATACATAAAATGCATAATATATGACTCATTAGCTCAGTTGGTAGAGCACCTGACTCTTAATCAGGTTGTCCAGGGTTCGAGCCCCTGATGGGTCACCAGAACTAAGAAGGCTAAAACCTTCTTTTTTTATTGCATAATTGTAGCCTTATCTAATATAATAATTAAATAGAGTAAATTTAAGAGGAGAAATAGATGAAAATTGGTATATTAAGTGATACACATGGAGATATTGTTCAGACAAAGAAAGCATTAAAGATTTTAAAAGATTGTGATTATATTATTCATTGTGGTGATGTTTTATATCATGGGCCTAGAAATGATTTACCTAAAAATTATAATCCGAGAGATTTAGCAGCCTATTTAAGCACACTGGAAAATATTTATTATATTAGAGGTAATTGTGATAGTGATGTAGATGAAATGGTTATTAAAAAAGATTTAAAAAGTAAATCTAAGGTTTTTAATTTTGGAAAATACAATATATTTGCAATTCATGGATATGAGGAAACGGAAGATGAAAGAATTAAAAAAGCAAGGGAAGTTAATGCGAATATTGTAGTTTCTGGTCATACCCATATAAAAGTATTAAAGAAAGTTGGTAATACTGTTGTAATTAATCCGGGTAGTACAACAATTCCAAAAGATGGAACAAGCTCTTGTGCAATTATTAGTAACAAGACTGTTGATTTAATTAATATAGAAAATGCTTATATTATTGATTCTCTAATAATATAAGCTATAATTTATGTTATAATTTATAATGTATAAAATTTGTTTAGGAGGAACTATGAAAGAATTTATAGAAAAGAGTGTTAAGGAAATACAAGAACAAATTGGTAATGGAAAAGCAATTTGTGCATTATCAGGTGGAGTTGATTCATCAGTATGTGCTGTTTTAGTCCATAAAGCAATAGGCGATAGGCTGACTTGTGTTTTTGTTGATCATGGTTTACTACGTAAAGGTGAACGTGAAGAAGTAGAAGAAATGTTTAGAGGTAAGTACCATATAAATTTAATAACTGTAGATGCTGAAGATAGATTTCTTGAAAAATTAAAAGGAGTTTCTGATCCTGAACAAAAAAGAAAAATTATAGGCGAGGAATTTATAAGAGTTTTTGAAGAAGAACAAGCTAAGTTGTCAGGTTATGAATATTTAGTACAAGGTACTATATATCCTGATATTGCAGAAAGTGGTAAAGATGGTAAAGGATTAGTTAAAAGCCATCATAATGTAGGTGGTTTACCTGAAGATGTAAATTTTGAACTTGTAGAGCCTTTAAAAACTTTATATAAAGAAGAAGTAAGACAAGTAGGTAGAGAACTTGGAATGCCGGATGTAATGGTAAATAGACAACCCTTTCCAGGACCAGGATTAGGGGTTAGAGTTTTAGGTGAAATCACTAAAGAGAAACTTGATATTTTAAGAGACGCAGATTATATATATAGAGATGAAGTTGCTAAAGCTGGTTTAGACACAAAAATTTGGCAGTATTTTGCAGCTATGCCTGATTTTAGTGTAACAGGTGTTAAAGATGGAGAAAGAACTTATTCTAGAACAATTTTCTTAAGAGCAGTTAATTCTGAAGATGCAGTTACTGCATATTGGTATCCATTTGATATGGAATTTTTGAAAAAAGTTTCGAAAAGAATTACAAGTGAAGTACCACAGGTAAATAGAGTACTTTATGACATAACACAAAAACCACCGGGAACAATAGAATTCGAATAAGAACAAGAAAGGCTATACCTGTTGATATTACTAGGTTATAGCCTTTTAATTTAGTAAAACCTACTAATAATGTGCTATTATTTATAGACTTCTTTTCTGTGTGCAATATTTACAAGCAGAATTATAAGTTTATTATCATTGATTTCTGCAATGATTCTATAGCTACCAACCCTATATCTCCAGTATTCTTTTAAATCTCCCTTTAAAGATTTACCATTGCTTCTAGGATTATCTGTATTAATTAAATTCTTTTCAATCCAGTTAATTATCAATTTACTTGTTCCATTATCTAGCTTAGAAAGTTGCCTAATAGCCTTTTTTTCATATTCAACTGTATAAGCCATATTATAAACCTAGTATTTTTTTAACTTCATCATGGGAGTAAGTTTCAATATCGCCTTTTTCTTTTCTTATTTCATAGTCTTTTATGGCTTGTAAATCAAATTCATTTTCCATTTTCTCAACAAGGGCCTCTTTTAATAATGTAGATAAACCATTACCTTTTATGCTAGCGTATTCACTAAACATTTTTTCTTCTTCTTCATTTAATCTCACAGTAATAACTTTCATAACATCACCCCTTAAATGTATTACAATGTATTCTTGATATTCATATTATAATACAATGTAATACAAAAAGCAATCTATAAAATTAGATGACTCAGTTATTTTTTCAAATTTTTCTAACAACTTAACTATTTTAGTATTATCTTTAGGCTAAAGATGTGAATAGGTATTTAACGTGGTTTCTACTTTGTTATGTCCTAATCTTTGTGTTATAGTCACAGGATTAATATATATCTTATTTTCTCTATTTCAGCCTTTTTATTTCCTTGTTTCATTTCATAATGGAAAAATCTTTTAGTATAGGGGAAGATTCTATCTGTGTCCTTAGGTTTGTATACCTGTTTCTTGACCTCTATTGCTTCATTAACGGCTGTTTCAGTTAAAGGTATATCTTTTTATACTCTTAGGTGATTTATGGTCTGTTAAATGTCTTTACCGTCTATTCCTTGGAAAGATTTGGTAACATGAAGTATCTTATTATCTGTGTCTATATCATTCCGGGATTCGAATAAGAACAGGAAAGGCTATAGATATTGTTATAACTAGGTTATAGCATTTTTAATTTAGTAAAAGCTACTATTTAGAAAAACTTATAGTTCTAGCAGATAATAAATCACCAGAAGTTGAAACTATTTTATTGAATTTTTTAGTTATTTCTTTTTTATTATTAGATTCTGCAATGATTTCATTTGTTCCATCTAAAAAATACATTACAAGAGAATATAGATCTTCATTTTCCAATAATTCAATTTTTTTGCATAAATTCATATTAAATATTTTCTTAGGTTCAAAATCATTTACAATAAACATAAATCTATCTCCTTTTGTTTTTAAATTTTCTTTTCAATTATTATTATACATAGGTAAGAAAAAATCTAATAGTTACTTAAGTAATTAAATTTAAGAAACATTTTATCATTTTTGTGTAATTCTTTAAGTATTTCTATTTTTTGGGTATAATAGCTACAAAGTAGTTTAATAAACTATATTTTAAGGAAGTGATTGTAAGGATGTAGTTTTTTCAAATCTAATGATTAGTTTAATGCAGATTTTTGTAGTAGGTTACAATGTATTAAAATTCATAGCATTAAATATAATTATTCTTTATGGTCTGAAATATTTAAAAAGTTAAATAATAAGTGGAATTAATTTATATTTTATAAATATGCCTTATAA
>DUUN01000110.1 GCA_012841535.1 Gallicola sp.
TCATCCAAAAACCAAGGGTAAATATTGCAGTGCGTTTTACTCGAAATACCGTCTTTAATCTTAACCTTATCTCCGGCTCTAAACTTGCGCTTTGGTATATCCTCAACATAAGGTTCAAGCCAGTCTTCGGAAAAATAATATCTATCGTATATTACAAAGCCACCCTCGCTGTAATTTTCTACTGTTAATTCTTTCCCGATAAACTTATCCATTCCTCCCACAAACGCAGGGATAGTATTGTAGTGCGTTTTGCTTGAAATTCCATCTTTTATTCTTACCTTATCACCCTTTTTGAACTTGCGAACAGGAATATCCTCAATGCACAATTTTTCAGCATTCCATCTCTTCCCCTTTTTTGCAAGCGCATCGAGTAACTTCTGTTTTTCCTCTTCGGTGGCATGGCGTTTGATTTGAGTCACAGTCGAGCCGTCAATGAAATAAATATCCCCAAACGTTTCTATGAAAAATGCATGGTCATAAATGAAATCTCCATCTTTCTTTTTGAAAATTAAAATATTTCCGGCTTCATTAACCACGAAGTCTCCATTTTTGTACTGTGGCTCATCTATTTCATTTACCCTCTCATTAATTACCTCCACCATCTGTGAGAAGCTAATTTCTCCTCTGTAAACCTGATTTAATAGGTTTACAATTTCTGTTGTTGTAAATTTTTTCATTTTGTTTTATTTCTTCATTGTTATGCTTTATTAATAAGATGGTGTGCATTTTGGACATGGGCAGCTTATTCCATGAATACACATACTACCATCTCGCTTTACTCCTGTTCCCAAACACTCTGGACAACTATCATGTAAGCAAGGTTGCCAATTTCTGTTTTGATTTCTATAAACATTATCTAAATGTTCTTTTTGCCTACGTTGTAAATCGTCCTCGTATTGTTTGCGGTTAATAAATAATGGAGTATAATACTCGATGTAAGTAATAGTGGTGTTTGTACCAGTTCCATCTGTTGTTATGTGTATTATCATTTTCGTAATTTTATAGTGAGTAGTTCCAAATCCACTTATAATAATCCCCAATTGACTTGTATTAATCATACAATCCTAACTCTTCATCTCCTCGCATCATATCGATAAGAGCTTGTTTTTGTTGTGCCTTATCGTGGATGTTGCTGATGATTTCTAAATAGTTCTCCGTGTCTTTGTAAATGAAATTACCAAAACGAAATAGATGATCTGTTGAATTATCCACTCCGTTCACTTGTTTTAGAGGTTTACAGTTAAATTGAATATCAGGATCTAACTCAACTACGGCAAACCTCCAATATCTGCTATCACTTTGATCATCCCATTTCACTATATCTCCTTCGTAAATCTCTTTGCCATTTTTATCTTTTAAGCCTATGAATTGTCCAACCGTTTCTGGGATTATCTCCGTAAAAGAATTCTCCAGGTCTGCATCGTGTATATCCCTAAATTGTGAGTAGTCGGGTATAATGTACTTTCGCCCTGCAAGTTCACAATAATGTCCATACACCCATTCCTTATTATCAATTCTTTTTCCTCTGAATTTTATTTCCCTTTTCATTTTATTTCATTGTCTTTGTCAAGTAAATAAATCACAAATAAAAATATTGCTAATACAACTAATGGAATCCATAATGGTGAAAGAACCCACCACCATGACCACGATATTGCACCTACAAGTTTTAGAACAATGAAAATTGTTTGGATTGTTGATACTGTTCCATTTAGTCCCTTCATTTCTTGTTATAATTTAAATCTTGTCATCTCAATTATCAGTATTCAAGATAATTATTCCTTTATCTGAATTCTTTTGGTATATTACTTATCTCTTCATAAGTTAAATACATACCTAAAATCAAAAAGATTAGTATTATAACTATAAAGACAAGAAATCCCTTTACCTCATCATTCATAATTATAAATTTGATTTGTGTTTTACACCTAAAACTTATATCCATATAGTAACCTCTTAAGTATATATGTTTTAACTACCAACTCTTGATGCTATCTCTGTACTTGTAGTGATATAAGAAACTGGTGCCCTCAA
>DUUN01000670.1 GCA_012841535.1 Gallicola sp.
ATGCAGTGGCTGAAAGCTTTTTCAAAACTTTCAAATCTGAATTGGTCTATGGTACCAAACTCAAAACAAGAGAGCAAATGCGCTTGCATGTATTTGAATATATTGAATCCTGGTATAATCATAAAAGGAGATTCTCAGCATTGGGTAACTTAACCATTGATGAATTTTGGGATCAGTATAATCTTAAAAAAGAATTAATTAAAAATGTCGCTTAACTTTTTGTCTCAATTAAGTTTGCAAGTCCAGACATTCTGCATTTATTGAGAATACTTAGTATATAGAAATCTCATTCATCAGATTCTCTGAGCAGGTCCTTAATCTCCACGTTAAGTACTTTAGCTATTTGAAGTAGCATTTCCAAACTAGGTTGTGCCGTATTGGTACACCATTTGGAGATGGTAGCAGGATCTTTCCCCACTTGCTCTGCCAGCCATTTATTGGTCTTTTCCTTCTCGGCTAGCATCACTTTGATTCGGTTTATTTTTTTGTTGGACATATATCATCGCTTAATTAACAATTATACAAATATAATCCTTTTGCCTAAAAGAGCAATTGAGTTTTTATTAATAATTAGCTGTAAAAGGAATTTTTATTGCGTATAATTCAATTTTTACGGTATTATGGCCGAGAACAATGCATCTAAGAGATTTTGATTAAGATTAATTATTTACTTTTGAAGTATAGACAATCTTAAAATTGATTTTTATGAATGATAATATTGAATATGAGAAATTTACTCAAGAGATTTATAATGTGATTTTGAAGAATTTGTATGTAAAGAATATAGAGGTTAGGCATAATGTGAAATTGATGGGAAAGTCAGGTCAGAAGCATCAAATAGATGTGTACTGGGAGTATCAATATGATAATACTACATTTAAGATTATAATAGAATGTAAGAATTATAACCACACGGTATCTATTGGTAAAGTGAGAGACTTTTTTGGAGTCCTTTATGATTTGGAAGATGTAAAAGGCATAATGGTTACCAAGAAGGGATATCAAGAAGGGGCAAAGAAATTTGGCGAGTATTACGGAATTGATTTAATGGAATTAAGAGAACCGGAAGAGGGAGAGGCTATTGTTGCTGAAACCACATTAACTATTGATAGTTCTGTTAGACATAGACTTTTTCAGGTTGATGAAGATTGGGCTAAAGCACATGATTTTAATATCCAATTATATAAAAAACGACTGGACTGTTTGAGTCTTTCGCCTAGTAGCAACAAATGGATTAATGCAATCCATATTCCTTTAACAACTAAAGAAAATAAGATTAGAAATGCAAAAGATGAGATTATTACAGATATACAGAAATTAGAAGAAGAATTACCTGAAAATTGCGAACAAAATAAAGACTATGTATTTCCATTTGACGATGCTTATATAAAAACAGATTGCGGAAATATCAAGATTAAAGAAATCAAGTTTGAATATGAGAATCATACAGAAACAAAACAGATTAAAATTGATGCACAAAACATAACCAAGGCAATACTTAAAAATACGATTAGTAAGGAGGTACAGTTAATAGGGAAAACATATATGGACTATAAGTCCCAAATGAAGTAGTTTGTTCTTTACTTTGTTGTATGTTATTTATAAAAATTCGGACTGAATAATATCGAAGGACAACTGTACTTTCCCTCTCTATTAACGGCAAATAATGGATTTAATCGAGTAGGTAGGGGGATTACTCCCCCGCCCTCTCACACCACCGTGCATGCTCTCGCACACGGCGGTTTCTTTTAATGGTTTAACCTTGCATAATTTAATGAGAGATTGTAAAGACCTACATCG
>DUUN01000230.1 GCA_012841535.1 Gallicola sp.
AGAAAAAGGCAATTGTTGAAAGTTTAGCAAATGGTGACATTGAAATGAGATTTTCTCTTGAAAAAGAAACCATTAATGATTATACAATTATGAGGACTATTGCTCTCTCTTTAGCTAAAACAATAACTATAGACTCAACAAGCGCTATCAAAAAAAGCTTTGAAGATTTTCTAAATCCAGAAATCATTGAAAGAATAAAAGAAAACTTTTCAAAAGAAAAAATAGTTACTGATATAAGTATCTCATGGGATCAGACTGAGAACTTAAAAACAGCAATTTTTAGCGGCCTCGAATATCCTGTTTTAACTGAAAATTATCAACAAAATAGAGCTGAAATTAAAGCGTTCTTAAAGAAGATTTCAGAAATCTTTAAATGGGATGTTTATGAGAAAAAATATCTAGGCACTCTAGATGATACTGAGACGTATTGGTTTGCAGTAATTCTTGAAAAATGGATGACAGGACAACCACTAAAGGAAATAATAAGAATAGCACTAGCATTTGCGGCTAAATATCCATTTGATGGAGTAAAAATTGGTAATAATAAAATTGCTAATACCTTCAACCCAGACAATTATACACATGTAAATTCAATTATTGTCGATGCACTTCAAAGGCTTGAAAACACAGTAAGGTTTAGCATTGCAAATTATTTTAGAGCTTTTTCATCTGCATATAGAGAAATACATCCTGATGAAGAATTTAATGCTGATTGGTATGAATATGTGGAATATGGTTCAATGGACCCAACTGTCAAGATGCTTCAGCAATTAGGCTTTTCAAGAAGCTCATCTCTATACATTGTAAAGCATCAAGATGAGTATCTGGACTTTGACTATATTGAGCCAAAAATAAAAGTTGCTCTTATGTACTGCCCTGAAGAAATTATTAGAAATGAAGCAAGAGTTCTTTCTTACAACATTGCTGAATATATAGTTGAATAAAACTACGACCCAGCTCAAATTGAGTTGAGTCGTTTTCTAGTTGCTTTAATTATTCAATGACTTTATTTTACTCTCACGAATATTTGTAATATAAGGTAATAACCATTTTTCTATAAAAAAAGAGGGAACTCAATTCCTCCTAACCCATAAAAAAACGATGAAAGCATAAAGCCTCCACCGCTTTTTTCATTGTTCATTTCCGCTTTATTATCTAAAAGCAAGGTTTACCATATTCGTATCGATAAAGAGCAACCTAGATGTGCTAAGTTGCCCCTTTTTTAATTAATAATTCTTGTAATTTTGGATATTTTTAACTATTTATCACAAATATTAATGTATTTTAAAATTAATTTTTAAAAAGTAAGGTTTTATTCTGTAGGAGTAGGTACTCCGTGGTTTTGTGGATTATCTATATAACCTTGTGATGTTTTAATCTTACCGTAGTTAAAATTATTTTCAAACATTTTTACTGTGCCTACATTATGATATCCAGACATAAATATTCCGCCAATTTTCTCTGATTTAGCTGTGGTTGTTTCAATTTCACCATAATTAATACAATTTTTCACAATAGCATTAAAATAGTTTTCATAACGCGTCAAAATACCACCACATGTTCCTTCAGAAGTTCCTTCAGAAGTTCCTATTTTAGATACGGTAACTTCACCATAATTGATAAGATTTTGTAATTCAATAGTACTGGTAGTTTTATTATCTGTATTCATATATCCACCTATTCCACCAGCTTTTCCAATTGCAGTAATATCAGCATAGTTTTTACAATCAATTATTTTCAAATGGTTCAAATGATATCCACGTCCAATCAAACCACCTATTGCATCATAACCTGAAATTGAACCAGATGATACTTCGCAGTTTTGAATTGTTAAAT
>DUUN01000294.1 GCA_012841535.1 Gallicola sp.
CCATCGTTCAAGCTTTAGCACCTTACCATAGGCAGGTTGCTGAAGGATCATAGAGCTTGTCTCTCCCCTTCTCTTTATGGTGTTATTAAATTGTTAATTGTTAAAATTTGATGATATTTTATAATTCCAAATCACATCTAACTCATTTGGATTCCACATGTAATGCCAAGTTGGTTTAGAATGATTACTTTCAGAATAAATTTTAATATTTTTAGAATTTGCAAATGCTCTTTGTTCAATATTATCAACTGATAACGGAATTACTATTTTTTTCATTTTAGTATTATAAGATACTGCTCCTTCTTTAATAGTTGTAACGCTATTAGGAATGGTATGTTCTTTTTCATAACAAGGAGGAATCTTAATTAGAGTCTTTAAGTTTTTATCATATAATATTCCATCAACAGATGTAAATGACTCATTATCTTCATTTACAATAATCTTTTTAAGCTTAAGTCCTATATTAAATGCATTATCATCAATTATCTCAACCGATTTAGGTATTTTTATTGTTTCAATATGAGTAAATGCTAGTAGTCCGCTTGGGATTTCTCTTAATCTTTCTGGAAGTGTTAATTTAATTAATTTTGAATTATTAATAAACATTAATCCTTGCAAAGTAAGAGGAGGTGTGGAATTTAGATAGTCATCTTCAAATATTATTTCATTTAAATTAACACATCCTGAAAATGCTAAACCTTTAATCTCCAACACGCTCTTTGGAATAAATATTTTTTTAAGACTACAACAACCGTTAAATGATTCTATGCCTATTGATTTTAATTTACTGTTAGGTTCAAAAATAATCTCTTCTAAGTTAAAAGCTTTACTAAATGCAAAATCTTCAATGTATTTAACTGAAGATGGAACTGTGATTTTAGTTAATCCATGAACATTAGAAAACGCAAATTTATTTATTTTATTTACGCTTTTAGGTATTTTATAAGAACCTTGTTTGTTTTCAGGATATTTAATAAGCTCACTTTTATCTTTGTTAAATAAAACACCTTGATTTGATGAGTAGTAATTGTTATCTTTTGTAACAATTATTTTTTCTAAACTTTCCATATCACAAAATGCATCTTCTTCGATAAACTTAATTGTTTTAGGTATTTGAATCGATTTAATATAATCAAGACTCTTAAACGCACCTTTCATAATCATAATCACAGTTTTATCAAATACTTTACCTTTTATGATGATATGTTCATGATTACAATTAGGCATCACGCCCTTTACATAGGCGTAATCTTCAGTTATCTCGTATCTAATAATACCGTCTGAATATGTGAAGTTTTCATCTTTAATATTTTCAAAACCAATTTCATTCATAACTATTACCTTCCTGGGTGTAAATAACTTTTATTTCATTATTAGTCCAGTTGTCTTCAAAGATTTTATCTATACTTGTTGAAGATGTGTGTATCTCTAGATTTTCACAGTCAACAAATGAGTTTTTACCAACTTCTTCTATTGAATTAGGTAAAATAATTCGTGTTATTTTTCTAACA
>DUUN01000533.1 GCA_012841535.1 Gallicola sp.
GGCGGCGGCAATATTTATATATAAGTCATTTCCGCCAGTTTTAGAAAATAGCTGAATTCGCCTTACTATAATAGAAAAGCGGCAGCATTTGTAGCTACCGCCTACAGGTCAATTTAGATTGTAATGCTATTGAGCGATTAACATTCTAACATACTGTATTGAAAATATTAAATCAAATAAAATTTTTTATTAAAACAATACTTTATATATTTTAATAACTATTTTTTCTGGATAATTACATTATTAATTAAATTTTCATCACTGATTTTAGCATAAGTTATCTTAAAACCATCTAGCATTGTATTCATCTGTTTTAAGACAACATCACTTCTAAGTTGTTTATATACATGGTCTCTTATTTCATCACTCTCGAAATTTGATAATACATGAATTGCTGAAGATAACATAAAATCACCATCTGCAATTACGATTTGAGACTTCTTAGGACATAAACTAGCAACTAATATATCTCCTTTTTTACACAGTCTTGATGATGTTTTTTTCTTAGAACTATTTGATAAATCTTTTAAATCACCTATTTCGGCATACTTAGTAGGTGAAATAGTAAAATCACTCTCTGTTCTTACATTTATCTTGCAATATTCACTTAGTGATATACCTGATACTTTTTCATACTTTGGATATATATCACCAATATAATCATCTTTCACATTTAATAAAAACTCATCTAAGTATTTAATAAAAACATTATCCTTACAGCTACTAGGAATATCGCATGACCCTGTCAAAATAAATTGATTCATCAAAGGAGCTATCTCTTTTAAAAGAGCATTTTCTATTAAAGTTATTCCTGATTTTGATCTATTTGAACTAAATTCATATCCTAAAAATTTAACTTCTTTTGATTTCATTTTACTATTAGTTGGAGTTAAATACTTAGGTGAACCGACTAATAAAACTTCATAATGTTTATTTGATCGTTTTTCCTTTTTCAAAAATAAGATTACGGGACTAGTAGTTGTACCCGAAAAAGTTATATCAGATGTCATAAGTAAACCTTTTATTGTGAAATTGTTCAATATGAATCTTCTCATATTCTCATATTTTGCATTAGACAAAATAGATTGTGGCAACACTATTGCAGCATATCCATTTTTCTTTAACAACTGTTCTGCTCTTTCAACAAAAAACGTTTCTATCGCTGAATCACTATAATTTATTTTTTCCAATAAGCTAAAATCATTTGTTTCTGGAGATATTCCATTTTTTGTAAAATTTCTCATAAATCCATCAATTGAATAGGGCGGATTTGAAATAAGAAAATCAAATTTTTCTAGTTTCTTGTTGTTTGAAAATAACACTGTATTAACATAATCTTTGGAACTAAACCTATTAATTCCATCTCCATTAATAACTTCTGCATCACCATCACCATTTAAAAATGTTGCTATTTTAGTGGTTTTTGCTAGGCGGTAGTCCTTTTCAATTCCGACACAATTTTCCCTATCAACCCATGAATATGGATCGTTTTTATAAGTGAAAATTTTGGCTTTTTGAGATGGATTATAATGTTCTTCTTGAAGATTATTTATAATATTTTGAGTTCTTGCCATTGAACTGATTAAAAAATGGCCGGCTCCACAAGCATAGTCAATTACACTTGGAATAAATTTCACTTTCCCTTTTTGTAGATTACTATAAATATGATTTTCGTAAGGTAGAGAATCAATCATAAAATCAACTAATGGATAAGGAGTAAAAAATTGACCAGCTTCTTGCTTTAAACTAGTATTTAATAGTTCCTCAAAAAAATCACCTAAAAATTGATGTTTTGTTTCGTATTTAAATTTGTAATTTTCTAATAACTCAACTACACTCTTGACAACCTCATAATTAAAGAAAAATGTATCATCATCATAAACATCAATAAATGCAAAATTATTATTTTTTTTCAATCTTAAATTATCAAAAATTTCAAATAATTCGCTTTCGTTTCCCCCATTAATGTATTGTTCAATTTCTTCATCGTTATAGTCAATCACTTCTTTTTTTAGATACTCGCGCATACCATCTTTATACAATTCGTTTAATCGTTTCATAAATGATTCTGCAGTATCAACCCCATATATGTATTGAAACTTCATACCGAAAAACGTGTGGACATTTCCATCTTTATCTTTTACTTTATATTTTTTATTAGAAGTTACTTCATCACCAATTTTAGCTAAAAATAAATTAATCATTTTGATAAATGCATTAGGTTTATCTGATATAGAGTGCAAACGTAAAATTGTTGCAAATTGGTTAAATAAATTTTTAGTATCATTGTTTGTAATTATTTCTAAATCTTCATATTTTTTTACAGATTGCGTAACATTAAAAATATTATTAGCCTTTATATAATCTGACTTATCAAATACCTTATTCCATCTCTCAAAAAAATCATCAACATTTTGAGCTTCTTTTAATATGTTTTCAGTAAAAACGTTATAAAACATATCTTTCTTTGAAGAAAAATCAAATGAATAAAATGAAATAATTTTTGTTGTTTTTTCTTGTATTGCATAAGAAAATACTTGCTTCAACTTTTTCTCATTTTTTAGATTAACATATCCCGTAATCTCGGTAGATGATTTCACTTCAATCATGTAAATGTCATTATTTGCTGGATTTTTTATCATCACATCTAACGAGCCACTGTCTTCGTGACCTAATTGCCATTGTTTTTCCAGAGTAATAACTTCCCTTGAATACCCCTTCTCAAACAACTTAATTAACAACATTATTACACAGTGATTCTCAGGTTTTGTTAAATCAAAAATCCTATCATGACCAGAAATCACACCGTCAACAGAATATTTATTTGTATCTAAATTAATTCTTATCTTGTTACCATTAATATCTAAATATGGTTTATTAGTTTCTAAATTTTTAATTTCAAAACCATTTGTTGTGAAATAATTGACTAAATCTAAAGCATTCATTTTTGTTCCTCCATAATCCCATTTTCTTTAAACAACTCTTTCAATTTTTCTTTTGCAATTACAGTAGGCTCATGATGACCTTTTTCCCATCTATTAACAGATGTAAAAGAAACTCCTAACATTGCAGCTAGTTCAGTTTGAGAAATATTCAATTTTGCTCTTAGTATTTTAATAGCACTTGGATATAAATTTTCCATATATTAATCTCCGCTTAATAAATAACTTATCTTATTACAAATTATAGCACTTTTTATCAAATTTGTCTATATTTTCATAAATTAAGATTGGAATTTATACATTTTTTTATCAAATCGTTCAAAAGCTGTTTAATCGTTCAAAACTAGCCCTAAACGTTCAAAAGTTGAGTAATCGTTCAAAAGTTATATATAAAATAAAAAAGTGACTAGTAAATAGCCTAAAATATGACTACTACTGATCTCTTAAAAACTGGCGAATAGGAGATTTTCCCCTTTCTGCCAACAAATAAAAAAGGTCTGACATTGTATCAAACCTATGCATTCAA
>DUUN01000278.1 GCA_012841535.1 Gallicola sp.
ATAAAACTAAATGTTCCTTCAATCCTTTAGAATTTTTACATCTAATATCAGATAAAAGAATTTGATAAACCTCATATGTTTTCTGTAAAGTGTTGTTAACAGATACAGTTTCATTTACCACATCAGATGCACTTTTCCACCTATGGAAATGTGTCCATTTATTAAAGTGGATTATATCTAGTTTAGAAGAATCCTTTTGAATTAGTTTCCAATATCCTTTTAGTCTTTTATATTCAATAGAGGAAGTATTAAACTCTTTCATTATTTCAATCCTTGTTTTTAATAAAGCCCTACCTAAAAGATTTACAATATGAAACTTATCTAAAACAATTTCAGCATTAGGAAAAACATCCTTAATTAATGACATATAAGGTTTGTATATATCAATACAAATATGCTTTACACTAGCTCTTGCCTTATAAGTAAACTTTTTAAAATATTTAGTTAAATAGGGTAAAGTTCGATTTTCAACAATATCTATAATATTAAAATCATTCTTATCACCATCACAGAAGATAAAACTCATACTTCCCTTAGCATCTTTAGTGGACTTGAATTCATCAAAACACAAAGTTTCAGGTAAATATGATCTATTAACTTTGAAATCCTTATAATTAGCCTCTAAAGAACGAGAAACAGTATTTGAAGATACATAATTTAACTTAGCAATGTCCTTTTGACTTATTTTCATTGTTAGATTTTCAGTTATATGTAATTTCACTTTATTTGAAATAAAACAATTCTCATCTACAATATTGGTTTTAGCTGTAAAAGTATGAGAACATTCCTTACATAAAAATCTTTGCTTCTTCAATCTTAAAATAGTAGGATCTCCATTTAATGGAAGAAGTTTAATATCTGATGTTGTATTTCCATATTTAATAATGGTATTCTTTTCCATATTTCCACAAATTGGACAAACTTTAGAAACATAAGAAAGTTTAGCATCAATAACCTTGTATGTTATATTGTTCTTCTTTACGTTATTATTGAATTTAATAAATTTAATGTTTTTATCTTTAATTCCTAAGAAATCTAAGATATAATTATTTGTAGACATAATGACCTCCGATTGGTATTTTGTGGTGAATTTATTGTATCGGAAAATGGTTGTTATGTCTCTTTTTTTAAAATAAAATGGTGCTGGAGAAGATTTTCATTTTCCTTCACCAATACCATAAATTATAGAACCAAAATAAAAAAACCGATATTGCATTTGCAATATCGGTTTTTCCTATTTGTCTAATAAGTTTTTTATACTAGCTTCAAGTTTAGTATTTATAGAACTATTTCCACCTAAAATATACAAGGTGTTGATTTTATTTGAATTTAAGTAGTTAATTTGAGAAGTAGAAAGTCTATCTCCATCAACTAACAAGATAGGCGCTTCAAGTTTTTTAGATAAAACAGTTCCCATTAAAGCATCTGCATAATTGTTACCAGAAGCTGTTAAAACAAAATCCGTTTCCCTATAGTATGAATTTGCTATTGAAATAGATGTTGTGTACCTATCTGAACCGGAAATTCTAGAGACTTTTTTACCTAATTTCTTAAGATTATCTCCAATAGAAGCACTTACGGAATTTACTCCCCCTACAATAATAACCTCACTTGCATTATTTAAAATCTTATTTACAGAATTTGTTAAATTTTTCCCATCAGTTAAAACTAAGGAATACCCGTTTTTTAAAGCTACAGGAGCTATACTTAAAGAATCGGCAAAGGAATTTCCATTTACTAAAATTACCTTAGAATTATTTGTTGATTTTTCAGCAACTAAAGCAGAGGTATCATATCTGTCAGGTCCTACTATATCAACTATTTCTATATTTTTATTCCTTACAGTATTTTTAAAACTACTAGGTAAGGAGTTTCCACCAACGGTGTATATAGTTTTAATACTACCTGAATTAACTGCAGAGTTAATTTCTGAAGTAACGGAATTTGGTTTATTAATAAATAGTTTAGCATCTAATTGACCAGCTAATATAGAAGCGATAATTGTATCAGGAAAACTTTGTCCAGAAGAAATTATTATAGTATCTGAACTTATTCCTGCTGCATTATTTATTAATTTAGCTGTTTCATATCTGTCTGAACCGGCATATCGTATAACTGTTGAGTAAGGAAAGGTATAAAGTTCATTCATGTACTTTACAATATCTTCACCATATGTTTCACTAGGGGCCCAATTAGCACCAAGGGATTCAACAGTTGGACATTTACCAAAAATAGATGAGAAATGTCTAGGGTCAGTTGTTGTTCCGTTTCTTTTTAAAGCCGATACATTATAAGAATTTCCATTACCTTCTTCAATATACCAATTGTGTAAATCGGCAGAATATTTAGGGTAATCGGATTTTCCGGCATATAATGCTAAATGATCTACTTGAGCATAAATTCCATCAGACCAAGAGTTAAATCTTTTATGAGCTTCTCCATCATAGTCGCCACCACCAGCGGAATTTTTCATTCCACATGGATTGTTATAGCTTGCATCTAAAACACCGGTAAATTTCATAAAATTTGTTTCTTTGGCCGATTGTGTATAGGTTACAGCTGGATCAACACCTCTTGCAAGGGATATATTATAGAAATCATTTGCTAAGTCAATAAATAATTGATTAGCACCTTTACTTTTAGCCCATTGCTTCATTTGATAAATAGTAGTTGTTGGTTTTCCTACTATGGGAGTTGAAGTAGTCGGTAAGCTACCATTATCGTTATTAGTTTCATTAGCCAAGGAAGTACTTGGAATTGAAATTAATAAAGAAAATACCATTAAATAACTTAAAAATCGTTTTATATTTTTGTTCATAAAGCCCTCCTTCTAAAACTATATTATAATTTTGTAAAATATGCAAAAAATTAATATTTTAAAATAGTTATAAAGATGTTGACAAAGTGGAATAGATATATTAAAATTGAATTATCAAATGAACAACTATTCATATATTAAAATGAGGAGGAAATATGGACTGTAAAAAAATATTATCGGAAAATGGAAATTTTATAGATAAGAACACTTCATTAAAGGTTTTTGAAAACCTGCCAAAAGATGAGGATATTTATGATTTAGCAGATTTTTATAAATTGTTTTCCGATTCAACTAGATTGAAAATTCTAATTGCTTTAGAGGATGAGGAATTATGCGTAAGTGATTTGGCTACTATTTTAGACATGGGTCAGTCAGCAATTTCCCACCAATTACGTGTTTTAAAACAAGGTAGACTTGTAAAAAATCGTCGAGATGGAAAGGTAATATATTATCAATTAGATGATGACCATATTAAGGAAATAATTAGTAGTGGTTTAGATCATATAAGGGAGTAGGTGAGCTTGTGGTTGTATATTTAAGAGGGTTAAACTGTGCAAATTGTGCAGGTAAAATTGAAAGGGAAATAAAAAATATACCTAATATTAAATTTGCAAATTTGAATTTTATAAATAAAACCCTATTAATAGAAGCAGTAGATGATGAGATGGAAGATGTTTTATTAAATGCTAAAAGTATTGTTAATAGAATAGAGCCAGATGTAGGTTTTGAAGTCTTAGAAGAGGATTATGATATAGAGGAAGTTGAAGAAGAAACTGATGATTCTTCAAGATTTGAAATTATAAAAATGGTAGCAGCTGCTGCTTTACTACTAATATCCATATTTTTAAAAAATAAAAATATAATGGCTTCTACAGTTATTGGAATTACGTCATATATAATTGTAGGTTATAAAATTTTATATACAGCAGTAAGAAATATTTTAAAGGGAGAGGTTTTTGACGAAAACTTCCTAATGTCAATTGCTAGTTTAGGAGCAATTTTGATTGGAGAAATAACAGAAGGTATAGAAGTTATGTTGCTATATTCTGTAGGGGAATATTTACAGGATTTAGCTGTTGATAAATCTACAAGGTCAATAAAGTCCTTAGTTAAAATGAAACCTACTTTTGGTAATCTAGTAACAGGAGATACTGTAAGAAAAGTAAACCCTAAGGTTTTACAAACAGGAGATATAATAAGAATACTACCTGGGGAAAAAGTTCCGGTAGATTCGCTAGTAATAAAGGGTAGCTCCTCCTTAGATACTTCTTCTATTACAGGAGAATCTATTCCTGTATATGTAGACATAGGTGATGAATTGGTTTCCGGCTCAATTAATAGTGAAGGTGTTTTAGAAGCTAGAGTTGAAAAAAGTTTTAAGGACTCAACAGTTAGTCAAATACTGGAAATGGTACAAAATGCAAGTAGTAGAAAATCTAAAACAGAAAACTTTATTACCGTATTTGCAAAATACTATACTCCAATTGTAGTTATTTTAGCAGCGATAATTGCAATTTTCCCACCACTTATTACTGGTGCTGGCTTTAAGGATTGGGTATATACAGCTTTAACATTTTTAGTTATTTCCTGTCCTTGTGCAATAGTTTTATCGGTACCATTGACTTATTTTGCAGCAATTGGTGTTGGCTCACGACATGGAATACTAATAAAGGGCTCAAACTATGTAGATACAATGTCTCAAGTTGATACAATTATTTTTGATAAAACAGGAACTTTAACAAAGGGAGAATTTAAAGTTACTAATATAATTGGTAAAAATAATAATGAAGAATTAATTATAAAAGTAGCAAAAAAATTGGAAGAACATTCAAATCATCCTATTGCAAAATCCATAAAAGAATATTATCCAAGGGAAGTGGATTTAAATATTGAAAACATTACAGAAGTTCCAGGTAGAGGAATATCAGGTAAATTAGATAATCAAATAGTTCTTTTAGGAAATGAAAGACTGTTAGAAGAAAATGGTATAAAAGCGGAAAAAGTTAATTCCATTGGAACAGTTCTATATTTAGCAATTGGAAAAGAATATATAGGCTCAATAGAAATAAATGATTCTATTAAAGATGATACTGTTAAGTCATTAAGGGATTTAAGAAATCTTGGTGTAAAAAAATTATTAATGCTAACAGGAGATAGGGAAGAAGTAGCTAATGACATAGCTAATAAACTAAATTTAGATGGATTTAAAGCAGGATTACTACCACAGGATAAGGTAAGTAATTTTGAAGATATAAAAAACAAGGCAGAGGGTAAGGTTGCCTTTGTTGGTGATGGTACTAATGATGCACCTGTTTTAAGACTTTCAGATGTAGGTATTTCAATGGGAGAATTTGGCTCAGATGCAGCAATAGAATCCAGTGATGTTACAATTATGGGTGAAGAAATGAATAAGGTTCCTTTATTCATGAAAATTTCTAAGAAAACAAAAATTATAGCTATAGAAAACATTGTTTTTTCACTAGGAGTTGAGGTAATAGTTATGATTTTAGGTGTAATGGGATATGCAAATATGTCCATGGCTGTTTTTGCCGATGTAGGAGTAGCTTTGTTGGCAGTCTTAAATGCTATGAGGGTAATGTTAATAAAGGAAAATATTTAGACTATATTAGTTAAAATAAGAAATAGGAATGAATTTTATATAAAATTCATTCCTATTTTTATTATATAATTAGGTTTTTTTCTTTTAAATAATATTTAAGGGGAATACTATTACCGTATTCTACTATTTCTAAAATATTTTCTTTTTTTATCTCCCAAATATTTCCCTGTAAAGAAAAATTTGTAGAATCTTTAATATCAAAAATTCTATGCCAACTTGATATTATTTCCTCTTGTTCTTCTTTATAGAAGTTTGAAATTTTACTATTAAAAATATCGTACTGACTATTTATACCTTTTTCTTTAAGATTTTTCCTGTATTTTATTAAATCCTCTTCGTTTTTTGGAAGATAAATAAGATTTAGAACATAGTCCCATTTTCCTCCATCAAAGAGTATTATTTCATTATCAGGAATATCAAGTATATAGACTATTTCTGTTTCAGTAGGCCTAAAAGTAGCTTCAACACTTGTACTACACCATATTGGGTACTCTACATCAGAAGGTTTCGGAACTATTTTATTTGCTTCTTTAACAAACCAATCGTAACATCTAAGAAAAATATCGGAAATATCATCAAAATGGTCCTCTATATATTTCTTCTTATTAATAAATCTTCCATATTTTTCAATTGACTCTAAGGATTTTATATCCTGACATGTATATAAGAGCATAGTCCCTCCTTGTAAAATAGTTTTAAGCCTGTATCTTGAATAATTTTGTTAATATTTTAAAATCGTAAGGTATAATTACTTGGTTTTATTTTAACATACATAAAAAAATTAATATATAAATTATTATAAAAATTGATTTTATTGTATAATAAACATTATATTGTAATTAAGGAGGAGAATATTATGGCTTATGGAACGCAGGTTTGGATTACAGGAGCAAATGGAAGAATTGGTAGAGAACTAACTAAGTTATTAAATCCAATGGATTATGAAATATTTGCAACAGATATTGATGAAGTTGATATTACAGATTCAAAAAGAGTAAATATTTTTGTCGATATTAATAGACCAGATATAATTATTAATTGTGCAGGTTTAACAGATGTTGAAATGTGTGAAGAAAACATAGAAATGGCTTTTAGGGTAAATGCCATAGGAGCTAAAAATTTAGCAATAGCTGCTAATAGGATTAATGCAAAGATTATACAATTATCAACAGATGATGTATTTAGTGGAGATAGTAAAAGTCCTTACAGAGAATATGACTTAACCAATCCTCAAACGGTATATGGAAAGTCAAAGGCCTTAGGAGAGGAATATATTAAGCAATTTTCCCATACCTACTTTATTTTAAGAAGTTCTTGGTTGTATGGTGGTGGAAACAAGTATGTGGAAAATATTATTGAGGAAGCAAAGAAAAATGGAAAGGTAGTTGTAGCTTCAAATCAAATAGGAAGTCCAACTAGTTCTATTGAACTTGCTAAATTTATTTTAGAGATTATAGATTCCTACGATTATGGCTTGTATCATGCTGCCTGTGAGGGAAAATGTAGTAGAAAAGAATTTGCAGAAAAAGTTTTGGAATTAACCAATATAAAGGCTGATGTTGAGGAAGTAGATAATCATACTGATTTCAATAGAAGGCCGAGTTATTCAGTTTTAGATAATTTTCTGTTAAGTATTACAAATATCTATAAATTTCCTAAATGGGAAGAGGCATTAAAAGATTATATAAATAAGTAGGTGAGGAAATGGAAAAAAAGGAAAGAAAAAAATTAGGATTGACCAGTAAAATTTTTATAGCATTAATTACTGGGGCAATTTTAGGAATTATTATAAATAAATTTTCTACGAGTGAATTTATTAGCAAATATATTGTAGAAGGTGTACTTTATGTAACAGGGCAAGGATTTATTAGAGGAATGCAAATGCTTGTTGTACCACTGGTATTCGCTTCTTTAGTTACAGGAAGTATGAGTATGGGAGATACAACGAAACTTGGAAAAATTGGAATAAAAACCATGGCATTTTACCTAGTAACAACGGCCTTAGCTATAGCAATAGCCTTAGGTGTGGCTAGTGTAATAAATCCGGGCTTGAATTTAAACTTACCCTTGCCAGAAACAGGCGTAGGAGAAGTTGCCGAAAGTATGGATATGAGAGAAACTATTTTAAATATTATTCCAACAAATCCAATATCTGCAATGGCTAATGGAGAAATGTTACAAATTATTATATTCGCCTTAATTGTAGGAATAATACTTGCAAGATTAGGAGAAAAAGCAAAGGGTTTTGCCAATATAATGGTGGAATTAAACGATATAATGATGGATATGACCATGCTTGTTATGAAATTTGCACCTATAGGAGTATTTTCTTTAATAACGAGAACTTTTTCAAATATAGGTTTAGATGCTATTACACCGCTGTTTAAATATATGATTTCAGTAATATCCGGTTTAGGAATACAATTATTCTTAGTATACTTGGTATTATTATTTGCACTAGCTAGGGTTAATCCATTTAAGTTTTTAAGGAAATTCTCTCCAGTTATGGGTTTTGCTTTTTCTACAGCAAGTTCAAATGCTACTATTCCACTTAATATAAACAAGTTGGAAGAAATGGGAGTTTCAAAAAAGGTATCATCTTTTACAATTCCCCTTGGTGCTACTATAAACATGGATGGAACTGCAATAATGCAAGGTGTTGCAGTAATTTTTATAGCACAGGCCTATGGAATAAATCTTTCTATAGCTGACTATGGAACGGTTATTTTAGCTGCTACGCTAGCATCTGTTGGAACAGCAGGAATTCCTTCAGTAGGATTGGTAACCTTGACTATGGTATTAAACTCAGTAGGATTACCAACGGAAGGTATAGCTTTAATAATGGGAATAGATAGAATTTTAGATATGGCAAGAACTGCTATTAATATTACAGGAGATGCTGTTTGCTCAACTGTAATTGCAAAACAAGAAGGGTTACTTAATTTAGATAGGTTTAATTCCTAAGGATTTTTAAATAAGTAATTGCGAAATTAAGTTATTAATATAAAAAAGGAGTATTTATCGATAAAGATAAATGCTCCTTTTGAATTTTATAACAAACTAGATAAAGGTGTATAAATTTTTTCTTGGTCATCAGCTACTTGTTTAATTGTTAGTTTTCCATCTATTGTGTTTACTCCCTTATAAATAGCTGAATTTTCCGAGGCTGCCTTTAATATTCCCTTATTAGCAATTTCTAAAGCATATGGCAAGGTACTATTAGTTAAGGCGTAAGTTGAAGTACGTGGAACTGCCCCAGGCATATTTGTAATTGCATAGTGGATTATACCATGTTTAATATAAGTTGGATTATCATGGGTACCAACTCTGTCAGTCGTTTCAAAAATTCCACCTTGGTCAATTGCAATATCAACAATAACAGAACCAGGTCTCATACTTTTTACCATTTCTTCAGTTACTAGTATTGGTGCTCGTTTTCCAGGTACTAAAACTGCACCTATTACTAAGTCAGCTTCAGCAACGGATTTTTTTATAGTGTAAGGATTGGAAATAAGGGTTTGAATTCCATTTCCAAAAATATTTTCCAGCTCTGCTAAACGAGAGGTTTTAACATCTAATATAGTAACTCTAGCTCCAAGGCCTATAGCAACCTTGGCTGCATTTAAACCGGAAACTCCACCACCGATAATAGTTACCTTTCCACGTTCTACACCTGGAACACCAGCTAATAGAATACCAGAGCCCTTATTTGTTTTTTGAAGGTATTGTGTACCAATTTGTGTTGCCATACGACCAGCTACTTCTGACATAGGTGTTAATAAAGGTAAACTACCATCAGGTAATTGTACAGTTTCATAAGCAACAGTTGTAATTTTCTTTTCTAAAAAAACATCGGTTAATTCATTATTAGGGGCTAAATGAAAGTAAGCAAATATAATTAAACCTTCATGTAAAAATTTATATTCTTCCTTAGCTGGTTCTTTAACCTTTATAACCATTTCCGAATTCCATACTTTAGCCGGATCATCTATAATTTTAGCGCCTACTTCTTCATATTCTTTATTTGGAAAGCCAGATTCTAAACCAGCATTTTTTTCTATTAATACTTCATGTCCTGCATTAATTAAAGCCATAGCACCAGCAGGTGTTAATGCCACACGATCTTCATTATTTTTTATTTCTTTCAAAACACCAATTAGCATATTGTTAAAGCTCCTTCTTTCTATTGTATTTTATTATTATACAATATTGTTATATGAAAAGCATAGCTTTATATAAAAAAATTAATCTTTTTAAAGTAATTTTACATAAAATAAAAAACAGAAATATTATTAAATAGTATTTCTGTTTAAATTTTCTTCTATTAATTTATTAAGGGACTTTTCAAAAGAAAGGTCATCATTTTTAGTTCTTTTTTTAGTTTTACTATTAAAAATATTGTTTTTCCTATTTAATTTATTAACATGTCTAGTAAATAAAAGGAAATCTATATTATTGTTATTGATTAAGTTACCATTAAAACCAATGACCTTTGCTTTTTTACTTAAAGCTATTGAAGCAAGTCCAATGTCGTTAGTAATAAGAATATCTTCATTGGATATATTGTTTAAAATATATATATCGGCCGCATCGGATTCTTGTGAAACAGTTACTACTTTACCATATCCTATATTTAGTTCATGGTTATAATCCTTAACAATAATGGTCTCAATATTCTTTTCCTTTGCGATTTTAACTGTATTTTTTATTACTGGGCAACTATCGCCGTCTATAAATATAATCATAATTTAGAATATTCTTTTAAGGCCTCTACAATATATTCTAGACGCATTCCTCTTGAAGCCTTTACCATTACAAGGGTGTTAGGAACTATATACTTAGTAATATTCTTTATTAATTCATCCCTACTATCAAAGTGAAGGGTATGATCTTCTGGAAAATTATCCTTAGCTTTTTTGTATATATTATAGGCTAAATCTCCAACGGTAAATAGGAAATCTATTTTGTCTGGATTTATTTCATCACCGATTCTTTCATGTATTAAAACTTCATTTTCCCCTAGTTCTAACATATCTCCAATTATGGCGATTTTTCTATCGTAATTTTTTAAGGTGTAGACTATATCTAAACAAGAGTCCAAACTTTGTGGATTTGATTTATAACTATCGTTTAAAATATCAAAGTCAGGCATATGAATTAATTCATTTCGCATTCCTGTTAAATTAATATCCTTTAGTCCCTTTGCTATAGTAGAATAATCAAGTCCAAAGAATTCCGATATTATAATAGAAACACCACCATTATATACTTGATGATTTCCCAGTAGAGGAATCGTATATAGATGATCTTCTAAAGAAAAAGTCACTCCAGAACCATCATAACTTAAGGGTTCTATTACATAATCATTGTCTTGGTTAAGACCATAGGTAAAGGTTCTTTCCGGTAAAATAAATTCTTTTACAATTTCCTTTAATGTAGTATCGTCACCATTATAAAAGAAGATACCATCGTCTTTTAAACCTTCTAATATTTCTAATTTAGCCCTAGCAATATTTTCCCTGGTTTTTAATTTTAATAAATGGGAATCCCCAATGTTTGTAATTAAGGCTATGTCAGGTTTACAAATATCGGTTAAAAAAGAGATTTCTCCAAAATCCTCTGTACCAAGTTCGAGTACTGCTACTTCAACATCCTTATCTAAATCTAAAATGGTTTTAGGTAGCCCTATTTCGTTATTGTAGTTTTTTTGAGTTTTTTGTACCTTAAATTTTTCCTTTAGAATACTTGATAAAATATCCTTTGTAGTTGTTTTTCCGTTAGAGCCTGTAATAGCAATAACTTCACAGTCTAAAGACAATCTGTAATTTTTAGCCAAGTCTATCATGGCTTCATATGTGTCATCTACTAATATAACTGGAATATCATTATTTGATAAAAATCTTTTTTTCTCCCAAAGTATGGCCGACGCACCTTTTTCAATAGCAGAAAGAGCATATTCATGACCATCAAAATTTTCCCCAACTAAGGGTATAAATAAATTACCTTTTTCCACTGTACGTGAATCAGTTGAAATTCCCTTAATAGAAATTTCATTATGGGATAAATTATATATTTTTCCAGAACACATATTTGCTATTTCAATAAGATTTTTTTCTATCATAGTTTATATTTCCTTAACTAAAGTTTTGTTTTTTTCGTATCTTTTAATAGCGTAAACTATTAATCTATCAAGTAGGTCTGAAAATTCAGAATTATCTGTAACCTTCCATAACATAGTTGTCATAGAGTGGTTAGTCATGCCAGGAGAGGTGTTTATTTCATTTACTAGCATTTTTCTGTCACTATCCCTTAAAAATATATCTACTCTTGCAAGACCTGAGCAATTACATGTAGTATATACTTTTTTTGCTAGATTTTGAACAAATTCTGTTTCCCCATCCTCTAGTTCAAAAGGTACTATATGAATAGTATTATCATCAAAATACTTACCTTCATAATTATAGAACTCCTGTTGAACTCTAGAAATCCCTGGTAATGAAGCTATAGGCTCTTCATTTCCAATAACGGAAACCTGTAATTCATCTCCAAAAACAGCTTCCTCTAACAGGATTTTATTGTCATATTTAAAAGCGGTTTCTATTGCAGAATAAATATTCGCCTTTTCTTTAACACAAGTTACACCAATAGAAGAACCGGCGTTACAAGGTTTTACATAAATAGGAAGACCTAGGTATTCTACAATAGAGTTTATTTTCTCATTATCATTTTCATCATAATATTCTTTTACCAATAAGCGATATTTTGCTTGTGGAATATTATTCTCTTCAAATAGTTGATTAGTTATGGCCTTATCCATACATAGGGCTGAAGAAAGAACTCCATTTCCTACATAAGGTACATTTAACATTTCTAAAAATCCCTGTAGCACACCATCTTCTCCGTATGTTCCATGAATAATTGGAAATATTACATTATCTTCATTTTCTCTATAACAGTTAATTAAAAAGTTGCTGATTGAACTTGCCAAAGAATGGTTGGTTTCAACAATTAAATCCTTATAATTCTCTATTTTTTTATTGCATTTACCATAAGGAATCCATTTTCCTTCTTTGTCAACATAAACAGGGTAAACATTATATTTATTTCTGTCTAAACTGTTAATTACATTGGTAGCACTTAATAGTGAAACTTCATGCTCTACACTGACGCCACCATAAATAACATAAATATTTTTTAGCATTTACAAATCTCCAATCTTAGAATATGTTAATAATACTATAACATTATACTATTTTCAAATTAAGTGTATAATATTGCACTATTTTTAAATTAGTTATATCATAATAGTGTTTTATTAGACAAAAAAAGAATAATGTTTATAATATAACTAATAAACTATTAAAATATA